>NZ_JBMFKV010000427.1:0-504 GCF_049971835.1 Pyrobaculum sp. | reverse complement strand
TAGGCGTCGAAAAGCTCGTAGGCCCTCCCCAGCGCCTTTAGCATCTCAGACGCCGTTTTGAGGCCCAGCCTCTCGGCGGCCCATATCACATACGCCAGCTCCCTCTCCCCCAGCACGGGAGCCTTTAGGTATTCAACCAGGCGCGGATAGGCCTCCAGCGCCTTGACGTACTCCTTCAACACAGCCCTAGCCCTCTCCACGTCCTTGGCGCCGGCTACAACCTCCCTCGCTGAGTACAGAGCCAGAGCCGCCTCAGCCGCGGAGGGCGAGATGGAGGCGATTCTAATCAACAGCCTCGCCGAGTCGGGGTCTAGGTACTTCTCCAGCTCAGCCCTCAACCTCGCAAGCTCTGCAGAAGCGGCCTCGACGGCCTCCCTCCTAAACGTCTCAACAAGCTTAGCCGACTCCTCACCCGGCTTAGCGCCGGCCTTCAGTAGAAGAGAAATCGCCGCCGGCGCCTCTTGGTAGAGCCTCTTCAGCTCCTCCTCCCTCTCCCTCGTCGGC
>NZ_JBMFKV010000426.1:0-504 GCF_049971835.1 Pyrobaculum sp. | reverse complement strand
CTACTTCACATGATCGGCGTTTTGTACGAAATTGGAAGGGCGGTCTACAAGTGGGCGGCGGCTTTCGTTATTATCTGGTCCTTCCTCTCCTCGCTCCTAGTCCTCATGGCTGGCTCCTACATCGCCAACTACATCCCCACAACCCCCTTCACCACCTTCGCAGTGGTTTCGAAAGCCGACGACGCGGCGGCGGCTCTGCGCTCTGTAGTTATGTCCGCAATTTCTGTAGCCGTTGGGCTGGGGATGCTGGCCAGCTTCGGCTTCTTCTCAAGCCAGTACTACATAGCGATTTCCTTCAGAACGGCGGCTTCGCTTATAGACATGGCCCTCGTCTCTTTGCTCGTCCAGCTGGCGGTCTCGACAGCCGCAGTGGCTGTAGAGCACCTGGGCCCGGCGGCGGCGGCCATCCTCGGAGGCTTGGGCGTGTTGCTATCAGCCGCCGCGGCTGTCTACGTGTCCTATTACGCCGTCGGGATAGCGCCGCCGCAATGATCCGCACCTTAG
>NZ_JBMFKV010000425.1:0-514 GCF_049971835.1 Pyrobaculum sp. | reverse complement strand
CTTCCAGTTCCCGCTGCACCGCGCGCGCGTCGCGGCCGTGCTTGGCCGCATGCCGGCTGAGCACGCGCCCGGCCCCGTGGCAGACGCTGCCAAAGCTCTCCCGCATCGCCCCCTCGCAGCCGGCCAGCACCCAGGAGGCAGTGCCCATGCTGCCGGGAATCAGTACCGGCTGGCCAACGCCGCGGTAATCGGCAGGAATTTCCGGATGGCCCGGCGGGAAGGCGCGCGTGGCGCCTTTGCGGTGGACCAGCACGTCCACGGTGCGGCCATGGTATTCGTACTTCTCACGCTTGGCGATGTTGTGGCAGACGTCATAGACGAGACCCAGCCGGACGTGTTTGCCAAACACCTTCTGGAAGGACCCGCGGACAAAATGCAGCATCGCCTGGCGGTTGGCCCAGGCGAAGTTGGCGGCCGCGCGCATGGCTCCAAGGTAGCGTTGACCTTCGGGAGAGTTGACCGGTACCGAAACCAGTTGAGGATCCGGAAGCTCGATGCCGTACTTCTTGGCCGC
>NZ_JBMFKV010000424.1:0-522 GCF_049971835.1 Pyrobaculum sp. | reverse complement strand
TGCCAGGTTGTAGCACGAGTTGCGCAATCGCTATACTTGGCAACGTAGCTATTATCACTAATCCTATTAATATATGAGGTTTCGTAGGAGTTGAAAATTTTAATCTCTTTTGCATGCGGCAAACACCGCCGTCACTCCCGCAGAAGCCGTTGGCTCGGGTTTTAGGTTTTGGAACCACGCCCGCCGCTGTGCCGGGCTTTATGTGCTTTGCATACTCCAAATCCGCACATAGCGGCGGAGATACAACGTAAAACACAGCAGAGAGTCACACGTTATTCACAACGACGTGCCCCCGCCTCCGCCGTAGATAACCTCTCCGCCGCCCCGGCGGCGTCTCCTGCGCGGAAGCTCCAGCACGGCAACGCGCCGACACGTTGCCAATCGATATTCCGAACTAAGCGTCTCTGGCGCCGGTTCGGCACGCGCGTAGCCGCGCTACATAATTTCTACCCCCAACGCCCACATAGCTCAAAGTAGACACGCTACTCCACAGGAGGATCCCCCGGGCGCATTAGTTGGCGC
>NZ_JBMFKV010000423.1:0-525 GCF_049971835.1 Pyrobaculum sp. | reverse complement strand
CTCTTCGCGCTCCTTCGCTTCTTTCAGAACTCTACCCAGCTCCACCACCAGCCTCTCCTCAAGCGGAAGGTCCCTCAGCCGCCCGCGTTTGACGTCCGGCGCCTTCTCCCACAACTTGATATATGCACTGTACGGCGTGTTGGCCACGAGGGTGGCTAAGTCCTCCGCGGCGAAAGCCCTCAGCACAGTCAAGCCAACGATGTTGTCATTGACGGCGGCTTTTAGATACGCCACGGCCCTTGTGCCGTAGCTGACGCCGGAGAATCTAGACAACTCGTCCTTAGTCGCCTCCGCCAGCTCCCTAGTCCCCCTAGCGTCCACCTCTACCCACTCCGCCACCCCCTTCAGCGCCTCCGCGCCCTTAGCCGCGGTTTTTAGATGCACGGCGATTGTGTTAAGCTCGCGTTCCGCTTCCTCCGCGATCTTCAGCACGCTCTTCTCGGCCTCCTCCAGCCTATTCAATACGTTGTAGAACTCCCTCCACCTCTCTCCGCTGTTGCTTTCTAATGCCTGTTTCAAAACAGC
>NZ_JBMFKV010000422.1:0-539 GCF_049971835.1 Pyrobaculum sp. | reverse complement strand
CTATCTTTTAATTTCTGGGGGCAGGCTAAGAATCGGATACGAGGATGTGGCACAGGTTCGCGTCTCAACTATCTTTTGATTTCTGGTACGTCCTGGTGCCCTATGCCCCGTCCTACGGCTTTGCGGTTGCGTTTCAACTATCTTTTAATTTCAGGAGGGCGACGAAGAAGAGGACTTGGTTCAAGAAGTCGATCATTTCACCGTTTCAACTATCTTTTGATTTCCGGTTGTGCCAGTTGCTACGTATACGGATAAGCATACGGTGGGTGTGTTTCAACTATCTTTTGATTTCTGGCCAGCTCTGCAACCCCTTGTTGCGCTCTACCGCTGGATGAGTGAGTTTCAACTATCTTTTGATTTCTGGGAGCTGCGATCAGCAACGGCGGTAGTGTCGGCTACACATTAATGTTTCAACTATCTTTTGATTTCTGGAGTTGATACTTGGAAGAGGAGATGAAAACACAATATACGTATTCAGTTTCAACTATCTTTTGATTTCTGGCCAGAGTCGCCAGGGCTCTGGCCCTCATGGCCAGCGA
>NZ_JBMFKV010000421.1:0-540 GCF_049971835.1 Pyrobaculum sp. | reverse complement strand
GGAGATCGTGTGCTTCGAGGAAGACGACGAGTGCCTCGTCAGCGCGGTATGACGGAGATAGAGCCTATGAGCGGGGCTGTGGATATATCGTCAGATGAATTCTATGAGATGTGCGGCAGAGCTGTCGACGTGCCTCAAGAGTTGCTTATTGAGATAGAGGACCTCATTGAGCAATTAATCGCTGACAAGGCTTCTTATTTCGAGGAGATCGGCTATAGGGTGGTTAAATGGCCGGACGGAATCATCGCCGCAAATGGCAACTGTCTCGTCGTGAAATACAAAAACCTCTACAACGAAACCGTAAGTTTCGCGCTCCACGGCTATTATGAGAGAACATAGACTGGAAAGAATAATAGAGAAGCTGAAGAGGGAGTTTGAGGGTGTTCCCACGGCGGCCGACTACGTACTCGCGTTGCTCTACGTGGCTGGTGGGAGGCTTCCACGCCTCAAGGTGCAGAAGGGGCTTTTCATACTGTCCCGGGCCGTGTCTGGCCTGTCTGAGGTCCTCGAATTCGAGGCAGGGTGGGACCTCCAAATCAG
>NZ_JBMFKV010000420.1:0-544 GCF_049971835.1 Pyrobaculum sp. | reverse complement strand
CCACTCCTCGCCGAGCTAAAAGAAAAACTCGCAACAAGCCGCACATCCTGAGGCCGCCTCTACGCACGCCACAGCGCCAGACACCACGCCGCGCCCGCAGAGCCACACAAAAATATATTTAGCAATTCAGACAGAGACATGGCCGTCACCATATCTCCCCCCGTGGCCGAGGTGCTGAAAAAAGCGGCAGGAGACAAAGATCTGGAGGAGTTCCTACTCACACTAGTCGCAGAGCGGCTCGACCCACCCGAGCGCGTCGAGGCTTACCTCAAGCTTCATGAGAAGTATTTGAGGGAGGCTGAGGAGCTGTATCAGAGGGGCGATTTAGTGCAGGCTGGGGAGAAGTACTGGGGCGCCGTCGCCGCGTTGCTAAACGCCATAGCGGAGAAAAGGGGCTGGGAGCACCACAGCCACAGAGACTACGCAGTCGCGGTAGAGAGGCTGTATGAGGAAACCGGCGATGAGAGGCTTGTGGCGGATTTCCACATGGCGGAGGCGCTACACGCCAATTTTTACCACAGCTTTATGGGGCGGCGGCGGTTCG
>NZ_JBMFKV010000419.1:0-547 GCF_049971835.1 Pyrobaculum sp. | reverse complement strand
GCCGAGTCTGTCTACGAGGCTCTGCGTGAGTGGCTGGAGAGGGCTAAGGTGGCGCTGGAGAGGCTTTACGAGCTGTTTGTTGAAGCAATCGCCAGGGTAGTCGGCTGGGTGGATGAGCACAGGGCGTGGCTGTTTTTGGCGGCGGCTACGGCGGCTGGCGTAGTCGCGTGGGCCTTTGCCAACGACGTCTCCGGCTCTGTTCAGCTGGGGAAGCTGGCGCTGGCCTCTGGGCTGATTAAGCACGGCGAGTTTAAGAAGCCGCCGGCGGCGGGTGAGCTAGTGGAGGCTGTCAGAAAGAGAAACGAGACGGTGGGCAAGGCGCTGGAGGAGCTGTTCAGCGTTGTGGACCAGCTTTCTAGAGGCGCGGCGGACGTAGACGAGAAGAAGCTGTTGAGAATCGCTAATCTGCTGGAGGCGGCTGGGGGCGTTAGGGTGCCTTGGCTGGGGCCGGTGGCTGAGGCGCTTAAGTACTGGGAGAGTGGTAAGCGTAGCGAGGAGGAGAAGAGCGAGTACGCCAAGGCGGCTTTTCTAATTGTGTGGGCGGTGC
>NZ_JBMFKV010000418.1:0-548 GCF_049971835.1 Pyrobaculum sp. | reverse complement strand
AGGCCCCACGACCTCGAAAACCCCCTCAACGTCGAGAGACACCACTCCGGCCACAGAGACCCCCTTAAGCAACACCCTCGCGGCGCCGGGGACGTGGAGCCCCACGTAGGGGCAGTAGGCGAAGCGCACGAGCCCCTCCACGGGGTCCTCCGCGCGGGCGAAGGCGTACCTCGGCGTCTTGAGGTCGCCGCCGCAGTGCGGCGGCAGGACGACGTAGAACACTACTGCCTGCCTTTGAGCATCAGGTGGATTATGTTTATGGCCGCTATACCTCTGCCGAGGGCCCGCCTCAACTGCTGGGGGTTGCTACACCGCAACAGGGGCGCGTAGAACTCCGCGAACTTCTGCGGATCCATAGGAAGTCCAGTAATGTTCTCCAGCTCCTTTAGTTTCTCGCCGAGCTCCTCCCCGCGCCTGTTGATGATGTATGCCAGCTCCACCAACGCCTTGGCGGCGGTCCTTCTTCCATCTAATTCTCTCTTGGACGCGCAGAGCTCTACAGCTCTGTAGAGGTCGAGCAACCTGCTGTATATCAGCCTCGTCACGCG
>NZ_JBMFKV010000417.1:0-551 GCF_049971835.1 Pyrobaculum sp. | reverse complement strand
CCTCGACGGCGGCTCGCTGAGAGATGTAAAGGAGCCCATGTCCGCAAAAGAGCTGAGAGAAACAGCACGCCAGATACTCGAAGGTCTAGCCGCCGTCCACAAGCTGGACATAATTCACAGAGACATCAAGCCAAGCAACATAATGAGGGGACGTGACGGCTTAAAAATCGTAGACTTCGGCACAGCGCTACACCGCTTCGAGAAGGCGCTTCAGATCGTGATCTCCCCCGGTTGCTACACGGCGCCTGAACAATCGGCCGGCGAGAGCCTCCCGCAGAGCGACGTGTGGTCCGTCGGCGCCACGTTGATATACCTAGCCACAAAAGAACTCCCCTATAAATACATGAAGGGGTACACAAGAGACTGCAGAAAAGTCGGCGACATCGAGCTAGAGCTACCAGATCTAGGCGACGATTTGCTAAACCAGTTTTTAAAAAAGGCGCTACACCCCGACTACAAACAAAGATTTGCAGACGCCGCAGACGCCCTCAGCTTCCTCCAGGGAGAGGCGAAGGCAGAGAAGCCCGGCCTAAAGCTGAGAATAAAGACGC
>NZ_JBMFKV010000416.1:0-554 GCF_049971835.1 Pyrobaculum sp. | reverse complement strand
TGCGAAGGTGGTGTTGAACATAATGGCGCAGAAGCCCCCCAGGGAGCAACTGGAGGAGTTGATTAGGGCTAGGATCCGCCTTGAGCAGGAAACTGCCACCAGGGCGATGGCTTATTCATACAAGGTGCGCAACCCCCTCATAAGGGTTTTGCGATGAACTCCACAACTCTGCTGTAGGCCTTCACCCGGTTTGACACTTTTGTAATTACGTGGCCCTCGTCTGGCAACACCACTAAAGATTAGTTCAGAAGGGCGATTACGCTCCTACGCCGCTACGGCTTAGCTCGTCTTTTTTCGCTTCAGAATAGCGGCTAGCGCTACGCCTATTGCTACGTGCACCGGAATGAACTTGGGATCGGGTTCTAACTGGCTTGCTATATACAGAGCCATATCCACCGCCGCCACCACCAGCCCAACCGCGGCGCCAAACAAAGGCCACGGCAAAACAACCCGACGCCACAACAAGCCGGCAAGCAAGCCGCCGAAACTCCAAAGAATAACCCCACCCACGACGGCGCCCCCGGCCACGGCGACGGCGAAAGCTGTGATCTCCA
>NZ_JBMFKV010000415.1:0-561 GCF_049971835.1 Pyrobaculum sp. | reverse complement strand
TACAAGGCGTCGGTGAAGGCGGACACAAGCGCCTCGGATCCCCAGCTCCCCACAAGCAGAACCCTGGGCGCCTCGTACAGCTTCATATCTCCACGTCGTGGGCGATCATAGCGAGCACCAGCCTAATTAGTTCTGACCTGTTGCGGAATACGCCGTTGCGGGTCAGCGCGTCTATCAGCGCCTTGGTGTCTTGATATACGTAGATTCTAAGCTTAGTCGCTCCTCCGTAGTCGCCGTCTTTAAACAGCTCGTACAGCCTCTCGACTGCCTCGCGTACTGCATCTGGCATCGGCCTGCCTCGCTCAGCCGCGCGTCTTTCTGCCTCTGCTACAAGTTTGGCAGGCACCTGAACTACCACTCTGGAGTACTTGGCCTTTCTCCGTCCGCGGCACTGCAGTACGTTCCACGCCTTATCTACGTCGATTGTGTACCTAAGTCTTCCAAATCCGTCCCTAGACGTAGATACAGCGTCGCCTAACATGTATATAAATGCGTTGGCTAAAACTGGGTATTGGCGTGAGGGCAGTGCTACGCCAATGACGTCTCTCACAAACCTGCTTG
>NZ_JBMFKV010000414.1:0-572 GCF_049971835.1 Pyrobaculum sp. | reverse complement strand
TGCGACGAGGTTTAGTATAGTTATAGGCGAATTAGAGTCAGCATGGCGTCATCTGTATTGTTACCTTTAGGTCTCTGCCACGTGGATATGTGCCGCTTTCTACGCCAGGTTCTTTGTGTTGCCGAGGCGCCTCCGGTCGATGTCGTAGCTTTTTCCCAAAAGTGGAGGAAATCCGGCTGGAGATAATCCGTGGCTAAGACTGGCTCGGCTTGGTTGCGGACTTGTCGATATAGTGGGCTACTGCGAGGACGGCGACGGCCCACGCCGGGACTGCCCACGGAGGTATAAAGTAGGTTAGGTACAAAGCCAGCCCCGTGTAGGCTAAAAAGCGGCTTGTGCCGTCGCCTTTTAAGAGCGCATGTAGTGCGAGGGGCGAGAGGGCGAGGCCCACATAGACGGCGAGCTGTGGCCGCTCTACGGCGGCCGTCGCCGGTATTGACAAAAACAGCCCCACGGCGCTGAACGCCTCTCCGCTTCTCCACCTAGGCGGAACTGCGGAGAGCCCCATGAGGATAATAGACAGCGCAAGCGCCAAAGCCCTAACGCCTTGTAAAACTATCTCCAAGCCGTAT
>NZ_JBMFKV010000413.1:0-584 GCF_049971835.1 Pyrobaculum sp. | reverse complement strand
GCCCCGCCCGTATACTTACCTCCAGCGGTGGTGGCCCTATACACCTTAGCCGCGATGGCGTTGGCATTCTTCACCAGAGAAGTAGAGCGGCGGGGACACAAGATAAAGCCCTTCACCACCCCACAGATAGAGCGCAACACAGAGACGCCTCCGCAACGCGCCGCGGAAAAATTTTTAAAACTCCCAATACATTTCATCCCAGCGGCCCGTAGCTCAGCGGTCCAGAGCGCCCGGCTGTAGACAGCCCCTGGGGGTACACATGGGAAAAGCCCCCAGGCGCCTGTAACGGGCGGTCCCGTCGAGCCCCCGCAGGGGGTTCGGGATAAGGTTCGAATCCCGGCGGGCCGACCAGTTACGCCGGTTAACTCTAATGTCCCTTGTCCTAAACACAAAGTATCGACCCCGGCAAAAAGCTGGCCTCTACGTGTAGATTCGGGTTTGGTGGGCTCTGGGGGGCTGTGTGTAGCTGTTCTCCGTTTAGTGTTTTCGGAGTCTCTTGAGGATCAGCGCGGTTGCTATGGAGGCGGCGGCCAGGGCGGTGAGTAGTAGTGCTGGCTCGGGGGCGCCGCCGCTTTCCAGCGCGG
>NZ_JBMFKV010000412.1:0-593 GCF_049971835.1 Pyrobaculum sp. | reverse complement strand
CCGAACTCCTCCAGAAGAGCCACCACGATCTCAGCCACGGCCCGCGCCGGCCTCACCCCGGCCCTCGCCAGAGCCCTAGCCACCGCCGACACCCCGGGTGCCGGCCCGCGCCAGCGGGGCCCCGCGGCCCGTAGAAGCCGGCGGCTCTCCGCCTCTCTCAGCGCCTTCAGCAGAGCCTCTGCGTCTCTCTCATCGTGTAGCCTCACGCCCAACGCGTCCAGCGCCCCGAAGTCTATTTTGTAGACGTCCAGCAGGCCGGCGTTCCTCAGCGCCTTCACCACGGCCCCCACCACCTCCTCGAAGCAGCTGGTCTCCACAACGGCGGCGGGCCTAAACTCGTAGCGGTCTGGCAGAAGCCTAGCCCTCCTCCCGCCTCCGCCCTTCTCCACCACGAGCAGAGCCCCCTCCAGCGACAGCTTGACGCCGCCCACCTCCACCACCAGCGGCGAGGACTGGCCTAGGTGGTACCCCGCCACCACGTCCACAGCCTCGGCCCCAGCCACCTCCTCCACAGACGCCGGCCTAGCCACGACGCACACGGCCGCCACCTACCTCTCCAGCCCTTTACTGACGTAAAGGCCCGGAGCACTATC
>NZ_JBMFKV010000411.1:0-646 GCF_049971835.1 Pyrobaculum sp. | reverse complement strand
CCAGCGCTTTGGAGTACTTAATCCTTATCTCGTCGCTTCCGCCAGCCAGCTCCACGGCGTAGAGCCATAGCGACGCGTCAGACAGAAAGCCCCTGGCCGCGTCGACACTCCACTCCAGCTCAAACCACCCGCTCTTCCCGTCGGCCTTGGCGTACACCCTCTCCGGCGCATGACCCGCCTTCGCCAAGACGCCCAGCGCCAGCGCCGCCTTGTGGATGTGGGTTACGGGCCCAGTCTTCTCCTCATCTGTGGAGAATCTGCCTACCGCCAGCGTCACCTCTCCAGCCAGCTCCACGCCGCTTTCCTCCCTCCTAACAGCCGTCTGTATGCTTCCGTCTCCCATCACCGCGGCGGTGATGAAGACGGCCACGGCCTTCTCGTCGCCCTCCGCCGCCCAGAGGTACGCCGAGAGCCACGAGAGGAAGAACCGCGTCAGTGACGCGTTTTCAAAAGCCATCTCCCGCGCCACCCCGGCCCAGTACTTCTCTGGCCGCGTGTAATAGTCGAGGGTTTTTTTGACTTCTTTCGCCGCCTCCTCGTAAACTCTCCTCAGCTCATGCACCACCTCCTCAGCCACCCTCCGGGGATCTACTCAAGACCTCGGCGCCACAGCCTCTAGAGGCCTTTCTGGAACGGCTTTCCTCGA
>NZ_JBMFKV010000410.1:0-689 GCF_049971835.1 Pyrobaculum sp. | reverse complement strand
ACCCGCCACCTGATCAGAGCGAGATAAACGTAGTAAATTACAGCCACATCAAAAAGAGGGCTTTAAAGCCGACTACGGCGTTCAACCCTCCTATCTACATTTTTCCTGACTTGAAGCCCTACAAACTTCCTGAATCAGGAAAAGCATACGACAACAAGTCAGGAAAACGTCTGACGTACCTCTCCGGCGTTAAAAAGTAGTGGCAAATTTAGAACTGGCAACAGTTGAAGGCGAAATACGCCAAGACCAGTTCCAAATCTAAAAATTTAGAACTGGCTAAGGTGGGCTCGGCGCGGCCGCACTTACGCCGTCGTTAATCCATAAATAGGGGGTATATTTCTAGGTACATGGGCTTATAGAGGCCCGCCCCGCCTCCCGCGAGGGCTCCGGGAGGCGATAACGCCCTCAATACGCTCAGCCGAAGGGGCGGCGTCAACCCTCCGGGCGGCCCGCCCCGGGGGCCAAACGGCGCCTCGGGACCCCATGCCCCCAGGAACGCCCGGAGAACAGAAAGGAGGCACCGCGTAGATCGTTCTGTTAAACGTCCGCCACAGTGCGCAGATCTTCATCACGTAGGTCCTATTCCCAAGCACTCCCATTAGCCCTACTGTGCCGTTAACCCAACCTGCGCCAACAATTTCCAGTGGCCAATTCCTAAACTGCCCTAAACCGTCTATGGTGTACGTGAC
>NZ_JBMFKV010000409.1:0-697 GCF_049971835.1 Pyrobaculum sp. | reverse complement strand
GAGTTGAGAGGATAGAGGCCATTTTAGAAAAAATTCTAGGTAGTTATAAAGTTACTGAAACAGCGGCTTGCCTTGGTCAAATATAACTATCTTTCTTTCTGTGCCGTAGTAGTAGGCGGCGTCTATGTATTTTGGTTGTCCGCCTTCGGTGACTACGCCCCATACGACGTAGTTGGGGTACGCCCTGTCGCCAGCGGCGTCGAGGTATACCTTGCCGGTGACGCCTTGGTAGGTGCCCTCCTTGCCCCACTGCTCCAGCTCGGCCCTCACCTTGTCGGGGTCGTCTGTGCCTAGCTTACAGACAATCTGCATAAGCATCATAGCCGCGTCGTAGCCATACGGGTCGTAGGCAACGGGGTCTTTGCCGTACTTCGACCTGTACCTCTGCTTAAACTCCTGGAACTTGGGGTCGTTGGGGTCGGGCGCCGCGATCGTGCCGAGCATCCTGGCCGCCGCCATCTCCCTGCCCACCTGCTTAATTAAAGCCTCGCTGTAGGCAATGCCGTCTGTCCCCACCCACCTAACCCTGCTCAACACGGGGTCGGAGGCGGCTGACTGGATGGCAATGACGCCGTCGTCTTCAAAGGTGACAAACACCACGGCGGCGTCGGAGCCGGGCTGGCCCAAGGCGCTTGACAGCTTCCTAACCGCCTCGGGAACCGCCGTGGGGAAGGCCTTGGGATCAGGGTCGTAGCCG
>NZ_JBMFKV010000408.1:0-699 GCF_049971835.1 Pyrobaculum sp. | reverse complement strand
GGGCCGGGCCTCCTCGTTCTCCCCACATAGAGTATTGGCTTGTATTTTTCGAGTATCCAACCTCCCTCTGTAAAGTCGTCGGTAGCGTACACTGCCTCCACCCTCCCAATGAAAATATCGTGATCACCACCTACGTCAAGCACAGCCTTGAGGGAGCACTCTATTACGGCGGAGGCGCCCTCTATGGCGACACTGGGGATTTTTCTCGATGGTGTGAACTTGATGCCAGCCTTGTCGAATTTTTCAGACGCAAATCTCGCAGATACGTCCCCTAGAAGGGCCAGTGCCTGTGTCTTGGAGAAGTCGAGATAGTTCACGGTGAAGTAGCCGCTTTCCCTAACTAGGCGGTATGTCCTCCTCTCTGGCGCAAGCGCCGTGAGTAGTAGCGGTGGGTTTATGGACACAGCCGTGGTCCATACAGCCGGCATCGCGCCGACGAGCTCGCCCAGTTTAGTAGCTATAATAGGCACTGTGGCTGGATATATGACGTAGTGAAAAAGCTCCGGATTTACCTCCTTCATGAAAGCCTTTCCGTAGATATATTTGTATTAGTAGAGGTGGCAGGCGACGAATCTGCCGTTTTTCACCTCTCTCAGCGCCGGCTCCTCGCGGTCGCATTTCCCCTTTATTGCCACTGGGCAACGGGGGTAGAATCTACAGCCTGGCGGCGGGTTTATGGGGCTCGGGGGCTCGCCCTGG
>NZ_JBMFKV010000407.1:0-702 GCF_049971835.1 Pyrobaculum sp. | reverse complement strand
GGATATCTGGTACTCACACGAGAGAGTATAAGAAGAGAGTCAAGAGGCTTAGGGAACGCAGTAGGAAGAGGGATAGAGTGAACAAGGTGGCCCACGAGCTTACGAGAGAGCCCGCCATATTGGTGACGGAAAACGTTGGTAAAAAGCCCCAGGAGGATATGATCAAGGACAAGAAGAGCCCCCAGTTAAGGCACCGCATCAAGCAGACGCCGATGAAGGCGGTTGTGGATAGGGTGAGGAACAAGGCGGAGGAGCGCGGCTTGAGGTTTGTGTTAGTCTCAGCTTACAGAAACTCCAAGACCTGCCCCATACACGGCGCGGAGATGTCGTTCCCCCTCGGCCCCAAGCTCGGGCTGTGTCCGCACAGCCACTGGGTCCACAGAGACGTCGCGGCTGTCCTCAACATGTTGAGGAGAGCCGCTGAGAAGCTGGAGCCAGAATACGCAGAAGCCGTTAAGAGGGCACTATCTGCAGTGGATGAGAAGACGCTGGAGGAGTGGTCTCAGTATGTACTGGAGGCTGAGAGTCACACACCACGGCCCGCCGTGCTGGCCCGGGCCAGCCCCATGACCCCCGTCCACGAGGGCGGGGTATGAGGGCGCCGATGAGCCGCCCCCAGCCGGGTGGCGGGGAGGAGGCCATGTCGACAGCGACGCTACCTATCGGCACAACATCAACGACAGGTTTCTCGAACGTGACTTT
>NZ_JBMFKV010000406.1:0-724 GCF_049971835.1 Pyrobaculum sp. | reverse complement strand
CCTAGAGGCAATGCGCCACAGGATCTGCGACACTATCGACGGCCCACTTCACAGCGCCGTGTATCGCCTCAATACACGAGCCGGCGCCTCCGCAGATCATACACTCTAGACGCAGAACCCCTAGGCGCAATAGAGGAGAGCCGTTCCAGAAAGGCCTCTAGAGGCCGCGGCGCCGAGGTCTTGAGTAGATCCCCGGAGGGTGGCTGAGGAGGTTGTGCAAGAGCTGAGGAAGGCCTACGAGGAGGCGGCGAGAAAAGTCGGCGGGACACTCGACCGCTACACACAGCCGGAGGAGTACTGGGCTGGGGTGGCGCGGGAGATGGCCTTCGAAAACGCGTCGCTGACGCGGTACTTCCTCTCCTGGCTCTCCGCCTACCTATGGGCGGTGGAGGGTAGGGAGGAGAGGGCCGTGGCTGACTCCCTCACCGCCAATAAGGCTGTGGCGGAGTTCCTCACAGCCGCCGTCATGGGAGACGGGAGTATACAGACTGAAAAAGTGACGCTGACCATAGGCAAATTCTCCACGCGGGGAGAGGAGGACGAGGCGGGTAGAGAGGGCGCAGGCGGAGCCAGGGCAAAAGAGGAAGAGGCTGGGGCCATAACCCACATACACAAGGCGGCGCTGGCGCTGGGCGTTCTGAAGGCGGCCGGGCACGAGCCGGAGAGGGTATACGCCAAGGCCGAGGGCGACAGGACGTGGTTTGAGCTGGCGTGGGGCGTAGAG
>NZ_JBMFKV010000405.1:0-731 GCF_049971835.1 Pyrobaculum sp. | reverse complement strand
TCGACATGGCGAGGGCCGAGAGAGTAGAGGCGCGGGTGGACGGCTTCAGGGAGGGGAGGAAGCCAAGGGCGAGGCTAGTCGTAGAGGCTGACGGCGCGGCGGCTGAGTACCAGATATACCTGCGTAAAGACAACGCCGTGGAGCTTCGCTTCAGTACAACCAACCGCACCGAGGCTGAGAGGAGGGCAGTGGTGCTTAGGGCGGTGGGGGTGAGGGCGGAGGTGAAGAAGATCTACAACAAAACCCACGGCCGCGACGAGTGGTATATAAACGTCACCACCAACGCCCTAGCCGCCGAGTCTGTCCACGAGGAGGTTAGGAGGGCCGTGGCGGAGTTCCTAAGGCAGTGCAGAGATGCCGGCGCCATCGGAGAGGACACCTATAGTCGCCTGGTTAAGAAGTTTGAAGGAGGAGTGCCGGAGTGGGGCGAGGTTAGGTTCTCCGTATGGCTGAATAAAGACGGCGCTGTGGTAGTGGAGTATCAACCCAGCGATCCGCAGTCCTTCATGAAAGCGGTCAACTTCCTAAGAGAGCTGGGGATGAGGAACACGTGCGATGGGGAGTGGTGCTTTGTCCACTTCACCGCTGGGGAGCCGGAGGGGGGCAGACAGGGCTTCGCCCGGATAACTGTGGACGGCCTTAGATACATCGGCTGGCTGGCGCTACACGGCGAGGGAGAGGCGAGGGAGAGGGCGCAGTGGCTGAAGGAAGCGCTTTTAAAAGAGGCGGAG
>NZ_JBMFKV010000404.1:0-732 GCF_049971835.1 Pyrobaculum sp. | reverse complement strand
TATATTCACTGGTAGGCGCACGGCGGTAATAATCGACGAGGTGCACCATCTGCCAGCGAGGACGGTGAAGACGGTCGCCATGTTGGCTGGCGACGGGGAGGCACTCCGCATTGGCCTCTCGGCGACTCCGTGGCGCAACGACGGCCGCGACTTGGAGATATACGCATATGCCGGGGACGTGGTGGAGCCGCGGATCTCCTCGTCGTTCCTGATCCAGCGCGGCTTCGCCGTCCCTGTGACGATAAGGGTGGTGGACGCCCCCAGGTGCCCCGAGGCGCAGGGCGCTGGGAGGGGCGCGCAGGGCTGGGCCAGGGAGCGGAAGGCCCTGGCGGAGTGCGAGGCGCGAAACAAGTTCATCGCGAAGCTCGCCGCGTCCGCCGAGAAGCCGGCGCTGATCGTAACCCAGCTGGTGAGGCACGCCGAGGCCATCGGCAGTCTACTGAGGGAGATCGGCCTCCGCGCCGAGGTCGTAACCGGCGCCGTGAAGGGCGAGGTGAGGAAGAAGATCTACGACGAGGTGAGGGAGGGGAGGATCGACGCCATATCCGCCACCACGCTCGCCGACGAGGGCCTCGACCTGCCGCCCCTGCGCACTCTCATCACCGCCATCGGCGGGCGGAGCAGGACCAGGGTGCTACAGCGCATAGGCAGGCTCGTGAGGATATGGCCGGGCAAGATCCACGCCACAGCGTACGAGCTGAGGGACCCCGGCGCCGAGTTCAGCCTGGAGCA
>NZ_JBMFKV010000403.1:0-775 GCF_049971835.1 Pyrobaculum sp. | reverse complement strand
CTGCTATAAGATTGATGAAAGATATATCTACCTTCCAAAAGGGCTTAAGCTAAAGTATAAGGGAAAGCTAAAGTGGAAAGGCAAGCAGGGAAGGCTTGAAATAATCTACGACGAAGTAGATGAAGTATGGAGGGGCTTTATGGCAGCTGAAGTTGAGGAGCCTTCCTTAAGAGAAGGCAAGAAGCCCCTCTACATAGACCTAGGAGTAGTAAACTTAGCAACGATATGGTTCGAAAGCCTGAAACAGCCTACAGCATACTCTGGAAGAGCTCTTCTATCAGACTGGTGGTACTGGACAAAACGAATAGCAAAAGAACAGAGCAGACTAGCTAAAGTAAACAAAGCTAGAACATCAAGGAAGCTTAGGAAGATGTATAAAATAAGGAAGAGGAGGCTTAGTCATGCAGTAAACGCCATGGTAAGGCAGATAGTTGAAGATGCATATAAGCTTGGAATTTCAAGAATAGTTATTGGAAGACTAAAGGACATAAGAGAAAACAACTATAGTAGTAAAGCAAACGCCATGATAAACAACTTTTGGAGCTTCGACTACATCGTAGAGCATTTAAAAGAGAAGGCAGAAGAACATGGAATAAAAATAGTTGAGGTAAACGAGTATAAGACGTCAAGCCTATGCCCATTCTGCGGAAGTGAAGGAAACAGAAAGCATAGAGGTTTGTTCTACTGCCCAAGATGCAACAAGGTTATGAATGCAGACGTAGTAGGCGTCCTAAATATAGCTAAAGTATGTAGAACTATAATCCCAAGTCCCTCC
>NZ_JBMFKV010000402.1:0-784 GCF_049971835.1 Pyrobaculum sp. | reverse complement strand
TGAAACATATTGTCCATTGTGTTTTTGGTGCCATGAACAGAAAGACCCGGAAATCAAAAGATAGTTGAAACACGATCATAACGGGTTGCTGACAGTCTAGATACAGCGTGTTGACCGGAAATCAAAAGATAGTTGAAACGTGTACGATCGCGAGAGAGAGTGCCTGCTGGGGCACGACGTGGCCCGGAAATCAAAAGATAGTTGAAACTATACGACGCGATCAACGCCGCTGGCGATGCCATCGCTGGCGCTCCGGAAATCAAAAGATAGTTGAAACATACTGTCTGTCGTAGACCCTTGGTTCAAGGTGCCAGACAGCTACACCGGAAATCAAAAGATAGTTGAAACCCTCCATGTCCACTTGTGAGAAGATAAGAGAGGCGTTGCTAGCCGGAAATCAAAAGATAGTTGAAACATACCATTGAGTTTGGCGCGTCCCCTCCACCAGGTTGCCGTGCCGGAAATCAAAAGATAGTTGAAACGTTAAATGAGGCTGGCCGCGTGCGGGAAGTCCAGCAAGCCCGGAAATCAAAAGATAGTTGAAACGTGATGTTAGCAACGGTCTGCATGAGCTGTTGCATGAGTTGCGCCGGAAATCAAAAGATAGTTGAAACAGAAGTGCAACGGCGTGGAGAAGTGGTTAGTTGAGATTGACGACCGGAAATCAAAAGATAGTTGAAACTAGACGACTAGGAGCGGCGCGTCTCTAATTTTGACTACTTCACCGGAAATCAAAAGATAGTTGAAACATGTAGTGGCTGTGTCGTGGATAGCCGCAATACCG
>NZ_JBMFKV010000401.1:0-789 GCF_049971835.1 Pyrobaculum sp. | reverse complement strand
CAGCCTGAATACGCATTCTGGTTCAGGGATGTTGGGTTCGGTGTTGAGAACAGGGGAACAGATCCAGAGATTGAGGTGGACATAGCCCCACAGGATTTCGCAGAGGGCAGGGATCCACAGCTGGAAAAGGCAATTTCCATCATAATGGAAAAACTTAAGGAGAAGAATTAATCATAATTTTTTATTTTCAATAATCTTTAAAAAATGTTAATACCTATAACGTATTTCTGGATACTGTGATAAAAATGCCATTCAACAGAGGTCAGGGCAGGGGTAGGAATGCGCAGGGAATGAATAGTGAACAGGGCGGAATGGGACCTGGTGGCTATTGTGTCTGCCTGAAGTGCGGTTACAGGATGCCCAAGCAGAGAGGTGTAAGATGCATGGACCTGCACTGCCCAAAGTGCGGTTCTGTAATGGTTAGGGAGGGATCCTACCACCATAACCTATATCTCCAGAAAAAGATGGAAAAATAAAATCTTTAAATCTATTAAAAATATAAAAAAAGGTCCATAATTCTAGATCAAATATTAAAAAGTTAAAAATAGATATAGAAAAATTATAAATAATAATCAAAAAGATTTAAAAAAATTAAATTGTATATTTATAGAAGGTTGTTCCCTGATATGTGAAAGTTACAGTTGTTCCTGGATATAATGGAAATTGCCCCGTACTGATGTTGATGTTGAAAATGATATTATGTCACCTGCAGATAGATAAGTGCCCCCAGTAACTGAAGTTATTGTTATAATTACATGATAATCAGTAGTACTAGTAGTTAAGTCATGC
>NZ_JBMFKV010000400.1:0-816 GCF_049971835.1 Pyrobaculum sp. | reverse complement strand
CGCGAGGCTCTCCTCCAAAATCTCCACGACGCGCGGCGTGGGGAGGTCGAGGGGGTTCACCGAGTACCGAGCGGCGTAGTTGCAGTTTTTGAAGTCGCCGGCGGTGTCGTATACAACGACGGCGTAGTCGCTGGGGACCTCGCGGAGAGACCACTTGACGAAAGAGGTCTTGCCGGTGCCGGGGAGCCCCGTGATTAGCGCATTCCCCTCCACGGCCGTCACAAGCCTGAAGAGCTGGGTGTAGAGAGTCATACGCCGAGGGCTCTAATCCCCAGGTCTGTAAGCCTCACCGTGAGGGTGAGGGCGTCTAGCCTCACCAGGCCTAGCTGAGAGGCTCTGACGACGGCTTGGCCGTACTTCTCCTGGGCGTACTTCAGCGATAGAAAGCCCCCAGCTTCCCACAGTGTGCGGAGTAGCTCTTTGACGTCGGGGTCCTCCACCTCGGTAATAGGCGGAGGCGTGTAGGGGCGGCACAGCCCCCCGCCTGCCCAAGCCTTCTTCATCGCCAGCCCCTCGTACGTCAAGCCCTGGACAGCGAGAACAACCCTATCGGCGACAGCCGCCTTGGGGTCGTAGACAGAGGTATATACGCGCAGAGTACCAGACAGGGGCTTGACCATGGCTAGCAAATCGCTAAACGCCGGCCAGGCGTCTGTATACACCTCGACGGCCCATCCCCCGCCGTATTTTGAATCTAGGTGGTGGGCTAGGGCGAGGCCCATCGCCAAGAGGACTGGGTCGACGGGAGGCGCCTTGTACTGGAAGACGCCCTCCCCCCTCTGCAACTCTCCGTAGTCGACATAGCGGAAGAGGGCG
>NZ_JBMFKV010000399.1:0-828 GCF_049971835.1 Pyrobaculum sp. | reverse complement strand
GGGGACCGTCATCACTAGCAACTTTTCGATTTCCGGCTAGATGAGCTTTCACGGCGGACACACACGTTTCAACTATCTTTTGATTTCTGGCCGCAACTGTGCCGCTGTCTTTTCTGCCGATCGACGACTGGTTCGTTTCAACTATCTTTTGATTTCTGGTGTAGCCATGCCTCAGCTACTCGCCAGGTACTCCCTGCCGCCGTTTCAACTATCTTTTGATTTCTGGCGCAATCATAGCCGCCTTCACCCTCAGCGATAGATACGCGTTTCAACTATCTTTTGATTTCTGGGCCTCTTGCTAGACGGCGCTGTTGTAGAGGCGTCGTGGGGAAGGTTTCCACTATCTTTTGATTTCTGGCGATTACAATAGACGAGGAGGTTCACATGCTCTTATTCAAGCTGTTTCCACTATCTTTTGATTTCTGGCGAGGCGTTGAAGAATGCGATATCGACGGCATTTGGGTGGCTTGTGGAGAGGATAGGCGAAGCATTCCGCACGGCCTTCAGCTGGCTAGCCGATAGAGTGTTTCAACTATCTTTTGACTTCCGGAGAAGGGGAGGATGCTGTGCTACAAGCCAGACGACAAGACGATACAGTTTCAACTATCTTTTGATTTCTGGGGTCTGGGTACGACGCGCCGAAGCACAGCTCCAGTGTGCACATGTAGCCCATTTCAAACGCGCCGCTGGGGATCAGGCGGGGGCGGAACACCACGTGCGCGTCCGTCCTCACCACAGTAGTTTCAACTATCTTTTGATTTCTAAATTGCTACTTACGTAGTGCAACTCCCATCTTCACTTGGTATGTCAGAGCTACGCCGTTTCAAC
>NZ_JBMFKV010000398.1:0-831 GCF_049971835.1 Pyrobaculum sp. | reverse complement strand
ATTTTGTAGTCTTTGACTGACATCTCGCCGTCACCCATAACATACTCCTCATCGACTTTAAGAGATTTTACGCGTCTATCCAGCTTCTTTTCTCGCAGATAAAGCCCAACAGCAGAGGCAACACTAGACATATTAACTATGCTGTAGTACCTAAATTCGTCGGACCACACAACACATCTAAGCATAGGGCAGTTGGAGACATAAGTCCTCACGCACACAGACCTTCCATCGGGGAAGTATATGACTTCTGGCAACATGCCCATCCAAAAAACTTTGGTTTAAAAATGTTTCTATCAACATCACGCTTACGTCGAGGCCAACTACTTGACCTCCCCCCCTCCCTGAGGAGGGGTGTGACCGCCTATCAACTACCTCGGGGTTGTGTGAAAAAATGTGTAGGTTTTTAAGTATTCAACTTGTACGCAACGACGCCTCCACGCAACTCGAAGATCACCGCCGGTTCGTCCACCCAACAGCATGCGCACTCATACCTCTCGTGACGGTCGCAGTATTTGAGACAGCGGCGCGGTATACGCTCCGCTTTGTACCCTAACTGCTCAAGCGCACCTAGGACCGACTGGATAATCGCCTTGGCTCGCTTGCTCTTCCGAGACCACGGGACTACGACGTAGATGTCGTCCACGCTACTCCAAACACCTAGGGTTAATTACAGTTTTGAGGCGCCTTGGCAGTGGCGCGTATCTCGAAAAGTTTATGCCTCTCTGCTAGGCGGAGGTAGTCAAATATCAACAGAGAGCGCGTCGTATACTCCGGGTACTTCTCGTAGACGTAGGCGATGAGCTCCTCCAGAGGGGCCCTCGCCCACCTCCT
>NZ_JBMFKV010000397.1:0-845 GCF_049971835.1 Pyrobaculum sp. | reverse complement strand
ACTGCGGCTGGGTTGCTGTCTATCCCCAGAAACCTCCACCCCCTCCTAAGGGCCTCCACGCCCACGGTTCCCGACCCCACGAAGGGGTCCACAACCTCACCACACTCCACCGAGCTAAAGAACTCATCAACCACCTCCGGAGTGAGGCCATGCTCCGTATAGACGAGCAGTCTGTGAATAGGCTTATCAGCCCAGTAGTTGGCAGACATCACCCAAAGTCATAGTAGACAGCCTTTCCATCATGTACCAGGTCCAACATGGCCTTCCCAGTTGTCTTTATCCGCTCGTCCCTCACCCTCCCCGGCCTAGGCTTGAACTTAGTGAGGCAACTGACGCACCCAACAACTACCTGAAGCCTGCGGTGTCTGCTGAGCTGGACGTTCAAAAGCTCAGGCTCCCTTGCATACAGCGTGGCGTATTCCTCATAGGCATCTGTGGAGTACTCCTTCCCCAGCATTGTGACTATAAAGTCGCGCTCGCCCCCGATCATCGACTGCACGGTGAGACGCTCTACGTACCTCCCCCTCCGCCCCATCTCAAAGCTCACAGCCATCGGCGGGTCTGTGTAGATCGATGTGACGGCTAGACCGTATTCATAGCCGTTTTTCCGAAGCCACGCGTCGAGAGCCAGGGCGGCGTAATACGCGATCTTGGCCCTACCTGGATCTAATGTGTCGCCTTCCTTGAACCTTGACGTGTTTAAAATAACCAAGGGGGTTTTCGAGTTTATCGCCTCCTCAAGCCGCTCAACGACTCTCTGCAAGTCGGTCTTGGCGACGTCCTCCACATACTTAAGCGCGTGTAAGACATCCCGTGAATCGAAAGTTAACCCCCCTAGTCTGTCC
>NZ_JBMFKV010000396.1:0-859 GCF_049971835.1 Pyrobaculum sp. | reverse complement strand
GATCCGCCGCCCCTCCTCCTACCCCTCCTCTCTCCGCACTGCACATCCCGCTCTCTGTACCGCCCATACGCCTCTCCAAACCACCGCACCAGCGCCTCCGCCATCCACACGTCCAGCAGTCTGTAGTCCATACCAGCCACCACCCACATACAAATTTAGAAAATCCCCCACAACAACACCGCCACCTACACACTTCCTGACTCAACGTCGTATGTAGTACCTGAATCAGGAAATACGTACGACGTGTTTTTGCGCCGTTTCGCATATTTTAGAACTGACAGTACGACGCAACAGATGAAAGAGAAAGGCGCCGAGATCAATTCCAAATCTTTAGATTTTGGAATTGGCGATGGCGACATCGGCGCAACAACCTTTACGCCGATCGTTAATTCACAAATAGGGGGCGTGTTTCTACACCCATGGACAGATAATTGCCCGCCCCGCCTCCCGCGAGGGCGCCGGGAGGCGCCGCCGCGTCCAGCACGCGCCTGCAGAAGGGGCGGCGCCAACCCTCCGGGCGGCCCCGCCCCGGGAGCCGCCGGCGATCCGGGGTCCTGTGCCCCCCGTGCGGAGAGCAGAAAGGGGGTATAGATCCGTGACGGTGGGGCTCTGAGATAGTACGCCATGGCCGCCAGGTAGCCGCCTATGCCAGAAAACAAGTCCAGAACCACAGCCGATTTGAACACGTGCGCCGCATCCAACAGAATAAAGACGTTGGCCATGGCCAACAGCAACGCCGCATCGGCCACGACTTCAGTAAAGAAAGTGAGCGGGAGGTCCCGGGTTCAAATCCCGGCGGGCCCACCTATTTTTACCCCGGGGCTGCCTCTAATATGGATCTGGCGTCTGCCTGTCGGCT
>NZ_JBMFKV010000395.1:0-868 GCF_049971835.1 Pyrobaculum sp. | reverse complement strand
TCCACAACCATCTCCTCCTGCGGCTTCTTGCCCACGTTTTCCGTTACCAAAATTGCCGCCTCTCCGGTCAGCTCGTGAGCCACCTTGTTGACCCTATCCCGCTTCCTCTTTCCCTCCCTCAGCCTCTTGACGCGTCTCCTGTACTCCCTCGTGTGAGCGCCAGAGAGCTTCTTCCCGTTTACCTCTACACTTAGCTCCTCCGCCCACCTCCTTCTAATGGCGTCGTATCTCTTCGCCAGCCTGCCGAAGTCGGTTCTGAAGACGCGGATGGATATGGAGGGCTGTATCCACCGCCGGTTCCACTGCGCAACCATATCGGCTGAGGCCTTCAGGTCAACACGGGCCGCAACTACTGTGTTTTCGTTCACATCAAAGGCTGTAACAGCTACAGGCTCTTTAGGAGCCTCGGGTTCTATCTCGTAGGTGAACACGGCGTATACCTTGTCTCTAACGCGCTTGAGCCTAATCGTGTTGGCACGCCTAGCCCTCCCCGTTCTGACCAGCCACTCGTAGAGCCAGAACCTCTTGTGAGGCCACAGCTCTACCACATGCCTCCCAGACATGAGGCGTATTGACAGAGACGTGGGGGAGTCAAAGCGCCAGACATTCGGTGTTGCGTAGGGGGATACCTTTCTGATTTCCGGCGGCCTCCCGCCAGCTTCAGCCCACGAGTTGTACGCCTCAACTGCATCCTTAACGGCCTGTTGCTGGTAGTTGGAGGGTAGCCCAATCCGCTTGACGAAGTCCTTAACCTCGTGCCACACGCGGAAGTAGCTGGCCTTCCCTCCTTTGTAGTTCTGCACCAGATAGTCTACCACCAATTGTTTCGCTTTTCTGTACCCTCTCTCCAGCTCCAGGTAGTCCAGAA
>NZ_JBMFKV010000394.1:0-882 GCF_049971835.1 Pyrobaculum sp. | reverse complement strand
ACGTGGATGTGGTCGCGGTCCGTAGGAGCGTGGGATAAGCAGACGACCCTCGGCGCAGATCGCCGCGGAAAAAATAGCGCAGAGGCTAGGTACGAGGCACCGCCCCACACCCTCCAAGTCTGTGCAACCGCCAGCCGCACAGCCGAGCACTCCCGCGAAAAGACCCCCGCCAAGACCGTCGCACAGTCATGGAGGCACAGCGCCGGCTTGATCAGACAGGGCACCTCCCTGTTGACGATGCACCACGTTGACGCCCGCCCCACGGCGTGTGGCGTGATACCGAGGCCGAAGTATTGAAAGATAGTCTAGGTAGGGGCAGACGCGCCACGCGGCGCCTGTCGAAAACGGCGGAGGTGGGAAAGGTTTAAAACTCTCTCCACAGTTACAGACGTGCTCTCTCTCACAAAGCCCTGGGTGGATTTAGAAAAGTACCAGCGAGATCGCCTAAAGGAGGCTATGTACGAGGCGGAGCTCGCAGAGGAGTTTCTAAAAAACGGCCTCCTTCGAAACGCCGCCGGCAAGGCGTTTCAAGCAGTCAAGGCCTACCTGGCGGCAGTGGCCGCGGCGCAGAGAGACAAGGTAGTAGCCGCCTTCCCAGGCAGGCGCAGGCTCGGACCCAACAAAATCGTGGAGAGGGGAGAGTGGATAATTGCCACAATGCCCACGTCTAGAATGCGGGAAGTGGCGGCTCTAGTCGGCGACAGAGAGCTACGGCTAATAGTCGAGCTCGCCCTGAACCTACACGAGTTCCAATACAACAGCCTAGACAGAGACGCAGAGGCGTCCAGATACGCCAGCGAAGATATGGTAAAGAGAGACGTAGAGGAGGTAGTGTCCTATATCAAAAGAGCGGCGTCCAGCCCACAGTCTTAACACGGAGCC
>NZ_JBMFKV010000393.1:0-889 GCF_049971835.1 Pyrobaculum sp. | reverse complement strand
GTGGTAGTATTTGCCAGCGGCGGCGTTGTGGCCAGCGGCGTGGGTAGGGTGAGCGCCAAATTGCTCAACGGCGTAAATTACACCGTGAAGATACAAGGCCCCTTTACCTACACTACGCAGATAACTGCCAGAGAGGGCGAGGTGAGGATACAGGTTCCCACCGGGAGGCTTTCTGCTGTGGTGACAGACGGCTTCGGCCGTGTGAGGGACTGGCCTGTGGAGATCGCCGGCGTCGCCGGCGGCAGTGGCCGAGTGGGGCCTGTGGAAGTCCTCGCGGGGCGCTACGTCGTGAGGACAAAGGCGTTCGGCCGGGAGTTCGCCAAGGAGGTGGAGGTAGGCGTGGGTAGCAACGCCGAGGTTCGTGTAGAGGTTCCCACCGCCGCCGTCTCTGCAGTTGTGTTAGACGGATTTGGCAGGGTGAGAAACGACTGGCCTGTGGAGATCGCCGGCGTGGCCTCCGGCGCCGGCAGAATTGGCCCTGTGGAGGTTCTCGCCGGCAGATACACGGCGAGGGCTGTGGTTTTCGGCAGAGAATTTAGCCAGGAGGCTGAGGTTAAGCCCGGCATAAACGAAACAATCCGTATTCAAATACCCACGGCCGCTATCGACGTAAGTGTGGTGGATAACAACGGCAACTCTGTGAAGCCAGATGCCGTGTTTCTAAAAGGCCCTGTGGAGGCGCGGCTGGATAAGCTAAGCGGCGTGGAGGTTCTGGCCGGGAGATACGTCTTAGAGGTAGCGGCCGGCGGAAGAATTATAAGAAAAGAAATTGAGCTAAAGCCGGGGGAACACGCCTTCGTAGCAGTAACAGTAGAAGCCGCGCCGACTTCAAGCCCGGCTACGCCGCCAGCTCTCCCAACTGCCACGACTCAGGCAACCGCGACGCGGG
>NZ_JBMFKV010000392.1:0-894 GCF_049971835.1 Pyrobaculum sp. | reverse complement strand
GGCATCGCGCCTATTGTTATTGAATACGTGCCGTATTACTACTCAAAGTCTGAGATAAGCGAGGCGCTGTATAAACAAGACGTGTACTGCATGCCAGTTGTTGATTACGATCCAATTAGGCGCAAGTGCTATAATTATCAGTGTATGAGAGAGGAGACTGTAACTACGCTGTACGAGTCAGGTACTGTTTACACCGAGGAGCTTATAGTGTCGCTTGAAGACGGCGCTAAGAGCTACGTGCCTACTGTGCGCGGCGCGATAACGTTTGACACGCCTACAGTTAAGCCGCCTGACAACAGATGGTATTTATCAGTAGTCAGAAACATATACTTCGGCGGGGGTCACATCGATAAAAGCGAGGGGAGGGTGCCGCATATAGTTGTAAATCCAAGATACGAGTTCGTAACTGCTATGATGTAGGCGTTGACAAACCTCGCCCTTTAGGGCGGGGTAAGGCTTTAAACGCACATTAATTTTAACATGGTGGTTAGACGTTCAGCCGCTATGGTTGAACCACAACTCATTAAAGCGTGTAGGATGCTATGCAGTACAAATATGTAATTAAGCCTGTAGATTCAGTTGAATGTCCGGTAGCTATTGAAACCAATGGTGCAGTAGACTACGTTGCTGGGAAAACTTGCTATGAGGCGTGGTGTTATTTATGCAGTGGCGAAAGTTGCTGTCAGTTTGTCATGAATCCAAAAATTACCTACTTTTCCCTGTTTTATCCTGAATATGCAGATGTATTAGGACTAGAAGTAGACCCATTCGGCTTATGTACCGACGGCTGTGAATATTACACAGATAAGTTTGGGTGTCAGTGTATGTTGGACTTTAAGAGGAGCTCGTACAGAGAGCCTAACCTTACGTTAACTACTTACGTAAACGTCATTG
>NZ_JBMFKV010000391.1:0-927 GCF_049971835.1 Pyrobaculum sp. | reverse complement strand
ACAGAAGGACGGCGCAGTTTTTCACAACGCCAGCCGCGTCGTAGTCCCTTGTAACGACGGCGCACCCAGCCCCGCACTCAGCCTCGCACAGCTCCGCGGCGTATATCTCGGCGGGCTTCTGCTCGGAGAGGCGGCAGTCGAGGCCGTAACTACGGCACGCCTCAAGATAGCGCCTCGCGAGAGGCATGTGGGTCTCGCTCCAAGCGTCCACCACGAAGACGGCGTCTAGGTCAGCCCCCGTCAGCACCCCCGTCCAGCTACCCGCAGTCCAGGAATTGCCCAAGCCAGATGCGCCATTAACCAACCCTGTGGATTGCGAGCAGTGTCTAGGTCCACGGAGACTGGTGTGCCGAATCTGTCGTACGCCAGCACCACCTCCCTCCACACCGCCAGAAGCCCCCCTACAGGTCACGGGGGAGCGGGAAGGGAGGCTGGCTGAGGGACTCCACCTCGTTCCTCAACTCCAGAAGTCGTACGCGGCGATCCAGCCTCACCGCCAAACTTCAATCTTAATAGTAAGGTAGGTTGTTGCGCAGGCTCGTACACCCCTAGAGAAGCGCGGCGGCGTGGGTGAAGTCCCGTAAAGTGGTAGCCCGGCCGGGATTCGAACCCGGGCCACGGGGTCCAGAGCCCCGCATCCCAAGCCGGGTTGTCCTTTGGCCGCTAGACGACCGGGCTCCGTCATGTTTTTTCTACGGGTTTATGAGTTTTTCCCTCATTTACTTCAACGCGAATCGACGGCTTCGCCTTACCGATCGCCCTACTCTGCACATGGCGTGGCACTAGTGTACCGTCGTGCAGAGCGACCTCCGCAAGTTTTCCAAGGTCCTCGGCTAGTGAGGCGGCTTGACTGAGGATTTGGGCTGTACCACAGCCACGACGCTAGAGTGGACACATCCACAGAGCCGTGCCAGTTTCAACGTCTAT
>NZ_JBMFKV010000390.1:0-944 GCF_049971835.1 Pyrobaculum sp. | reverse complement strand
ACCTATGAGAATACCGTTGACGCTACCTCCTGCGTCAAGTAGTTGCGGCTCGTTGGACAAGATGTCTACAAACCGCATTAAGTTTCCAGAACCACCTCTCCCGTCTACGCCTTTGTACCAGATTGTTTGAGAGGGTTGAGCCTCATCAAACGCTGTAGGAGGCAATCTATCGGTTGCTTTTAACGCTATCCGGCCGAGCGAGTCAAACTCAATATGTGTCAAATACATCTGATAAACCTCGTCCATGAATAGACAGGTGTTAGGGTCATAGCGCCCGTAGACGACCCAGCGCCACTTCTGCGAGTAGAACAACACCGCAGCGTTCTGCCCGTCGTAGCTAAGGACATAATACGTCCCTGCCTTCTGCGAGAGGTTTCCTGTGCTCCAGCTATATTCTTTGCTAATTCTTACGTCAAGCCCGAAATTAAAGCCAATAGCGCCGTGGGCGTTTAATTGTAGCGCGCTACCGTTTACCTCATAGCTGAAGTCTACGTACTCACCGAAGGCTCTTCCCGAGCTGTCTCTAAGTGCGACTGCTGGAACTAGCTCACGTATATCGAGATCTTGTGAGTATAGTAGGCGCCCCTCTTGACAACCTGCAAACCTCAAGCCGGCAGATCCCTTTTTACGCCTCAGTCCGGCTATTTTATACCTTTTATTTACGAATCTCGGCGCCTCTATTACGACCGTGTATGGAGGAATTCCGCCTTAAGAGAGACGGGACTTATGACGAATAGTGTATTTTCTGTCAGGGTCGGCTGATCCGCCCTCTTCAGCTTATCTCTCCACAGATCCGCCTGCTCCACGAGCCTCCTCTTCGGTAGTTTAAGCCTGCCGTTTTTGATAGCGACCTCCTCCACGTCGCCAGTGGGCTCCCAGATTAGGAACGCGGAGAAGTCCACCGGGCTGTCATTTTCGTCTACAAACTCCAGAACCACGTCATC
>NZ_JBMFKV010000389.1:0-975 GCF_049971835.1 Pyrobaculum sp. | reverse complement strand
GCGGGACAGCGTCCGCCGGACAAGCAAAAAACCTGCGAAAAACTTAAAAACCCACAAAAACAATCAAAACCAGCCCCGGAAATCAAAAGATAGTTGAAACAAACTTTCTCCCGTACACCCAACGCTTACAAAGGGTACCGGCCGGAAATCAAAAGATAGTTGAAACAGGACTGGCATATCTCAGCTTGACCAGGTGGTGTTCTGCATTCCGGAAATCAAAAGATAGTTGAAACTTGAAATAGTACCCATCCTGCCTCTTTTTAACAGGCGTTGCCCGGAAATCAAAAGATAGTTGAAACATGTTCGGAGTGCTGGTCAACAACATACCTGCGTTTTACGAAATCCGGAAATCAAAAGATAGTTGAAACACGTCGTAGAGCGTCTTCTCTTCCCAGTGGTCGGAACACTTCTCCAGAAATCAAAAGATAGTTGAAACGCCAGATCGCGCATGTCGATCACGTCGCTCCTCGCCCGCAAGACAGAAATCAAAAGATAGTTGAAACTCTGCTCCCGTCGCCATCTGGACGGTGGCGGCGCCTATCTTCTGCAGAAATCAAAAGATAGTTGAAACTCATAGCTCGTCCTTGTAGCAGTACTCCTCTCCGTACTCTGTCCAGAAATCAAAAGATAGTTGAAACTAGAGAGGCCTCCCGGCCGTAGTACCGCCTCGCCAAGTACTCAAGCCAGAAATCAAAAGATAGTTGAAACACCCCCCTTCGTGTGCTATTGTGAGCAATGCGAGGTACTCCAGAAATCAAAAGATAGTTGAAACTTGATCAGCTCCTCTTTGACTCTTTCAGATACTGTCTGTAGGAACCGGAAATCAAAAGATAGTTGAAACATCGACGAGATACTGTCGATGTCACGCGAGAGGTCTGAGGTGACCAGAAATCAAAAGGATAGTTGAAACGTGTGTGTCCGCCGTGAAAGCTCATCTAGCCGGAAATCGAAAAGTTGCTAGTGATGACGGTCCCC
>NZ_JBMFKV010000388.1:0-985 GCF_049971835.1 Pyrobaculum sp. | reverse complement strand
CGCTCGGCGACTTTACGCACCCAACCCCAGTCTGTGCGCTCGCTGAACGTCACGGGGTCAAAGTACTGGAGGAGCATTTTCATATACTCATCCACCTCCTCACTAGCCACAGTTCTAGCCAATTCTTCACAAGTCACTCTACGTCCTCTAATTTCTACTTCACGCAACTCTTGTAGTCTTTTCAAAAGCCCTGCCGGCTCTTTTTCCCAAATTTTGAGTAAATTACCCCACGACATGCAGTATTGAATAAGGCTCAGCTCTACGCCGTACCGCTTACGCATCACCGCTTTTATAAAAGGCATAGCGACATCAACTAGTTTAACATCGTCGGGCTCTACATCCACCGCATACGCATAAGTAAAGACTTCGTAACTAGGTCTCCTACCCCTCTCGTAGTTATTGACGGGAATTCTCTCTACCTTATAGACGTAGACAACCCTGTTGTCCACTACCTCGGGGTGTAGGTCTCTAGACTCTACAAACCAAACCACCGACCTGGGCACAACCCTCCCTCTTACAAACCCGCCTTGGGTAAATACTAAATCAGTCAAAACCTTAGACCACACTTTGCCCCGGGAGATGTCCTCTGCAAATTCGTCAAGGTTGCACCTCCTTCTCAACCTCTCGCTTTCGGGCAGTTTTCTACAAAAGTCGACATATCCATGAATAGCCTCTAGTACAAATCTGGGGAGGTAGACCCGTGTCTCACCGCACTTTAGCTCTCTAGCCAGAAGTTGCGGTATATTTCTCGCCTCGACTTCATAGATAGTTTTGTTGTAGTAACTAGCCACAACAGCCTCGGCATCTGGATCAATGGCGCCTGGCTGAAAGTATTCAACGTAGTCTACCCAGCTTACTCCTTCCAAAGAATTACAACATACGCCGCTGTCGCAAATTCTCACCAAGGCTCTATATAGTGAGCTCTGGTGCGCTCCGTAGAACCGGAGATGCCGATTTCTATCGCTTATGTTAAGCCGTTTTTTGA
>NZ_JBMFKV010000387.1:0-992 GCF_049971835.1 Pyrobaculum sp. | reverse complement strand
CGAAGGAATTCGTTGAGCACTCCTCCAAGACCGTTGTATTCGTAGCGCCGACGGGGTACGGCAAGACGGAGGCGGCTCCCTACGCCTTTAAGCGCTCTGGCATGCCTAGGGCTGTCCACGTCGCGCCCATGAGGACTTTGGTGAAGGCCGTCTACGAGAAGTGGCTAAAGCACGCCGCCGCCCTCGGCCTGGCGGAGGATGACGTAGGATGGCAGTACATGTCGGGCCGCGCCTCTTTTGGAAAGTCGCCGTACTTCCTGCGGAGGGCCGTGGCGACCACATTCGACTCGTTCCTCTACAACTTGATGAAATTACCTGTCGCGAGGATAGGCGAAGGCGTCGCCCACTACGAGTTGCCTAGGTCGGCGATAGCCTCTTCCTTTGTAGTGTTTGACGAAGTCCACCTCTACGGTGGGGATCCCGGCCAACCCGACGTGCAGATGTTCTCGGCGTTTCTCACGGCCTATGTTGCCGTGGCCGAGAACCCGGTCTTGATTATCACGGCGACCTTGCCGCAGTGCGTCGTCAAGGCGGTTGAGAAAGAGGCGGGTAAAGCCGGGGCGGACTACGTCTACATAGACTACGAAGAGGCGCCGGACGAGGAGTATGAGGATTGGATAAAGAGGCACTTCTCGATAGAGACGCACGTGGTCGAATCTGTTGGGGAGGTGCCCAGCCGCGTCTTTTCCAGGAAGGCGCTGTTTGTGTTCAACACGGTGGAAAAGGCCGTGCAGTTCTACCAAAAGATTAAGGGGGACGGCGTGATTCTTATCCACGGGAGGTTCGCCCAGAAGGACAGAGAGGCGAAGGAGGAGGCGCTGAAGTCGGCCAGGGTGGTGGTGTCCACCCAGGTGGTGGAGGCCGGCGTAGACATAGACGCCGATGTCGTCGTGACCGACGGATTCACCGGAAACATCTCGCTCAAGGTCATCGAGGGGCTCTCAGAAACTCTCTATGAACTCATTCGTGCCAAAATAGCTCCGCATCCTTAC
>NZ_JBMFKV010000386.1:0-997 GCF_049971835.1 Pyrobaculum sp. | reverse complement strand
CTACTACCGATATCTGCAAGTAGAGCTCACAGCAGGAGAGGTGTTAGAGCTACAGACTTCTCAAAATCTGTGGCTTGCAGTTTTTACTCAGCCTGAATACGATAAATGGCGTGGAGGCTACTCAGCGACGCCGCTGGCCCAGGGTAGAGGCTCTTTAAGATTTGTCGCCCCTACAAACGGCACCTACGTCTACGTTATATACAACGATCTGGGGCGCGACGTCGTGTACAATTTCCGCGTTAGGTATATAGAGACGTGGCGCTACTATGACACGCCGCCGCTTTTCCCACAGAGGCCGTATGTGGTTGGCACCCCGGGGGTTCCCAGCAGAGATATATTTCGGATGTACGCCATATACAACTACTGGCTTGAGAATAGAGAGGCACTGGCCGCGGAGGTTGAAAAACAGCTAGGCGCCTCGGGCAAGATAGCATTTCAACCGGCCGCGGGGAGCCTAGACAAGCCCATCCTATACGCCCTTAGCCTGGCCGCCCTTCTTAAAGATGCCGGCTTTGACGTTTCCTTTGCCGCCATAGGCGCCGACTGGATAGACCCATTTACGCCAAGCTCGGCAATAGTCAGCGTCAAATTCACATCGGCATCATTGGCCAACTACACTATTTTTGACTATTATGATGTGCTTCCGAAGGGTTGGATGCACATAATGACACTTCAATCAGAAAAATACGCAGGTTACGAGATCTCCGTACTAATCGACACATACAACGTTGTAAGTGCTGTTGATAGGGGGCTTGAAATCACCACTGCTTTCAATGTTATATACATCGACGGGGTTACTAAATTAGAGTAGCAACCCCAAGAGCCTTTTTTCCTCTTTACACACATCACTGGCGTATTAATCTGTCAAGGCAAGTTGCCAGGGGCGCAAAAGGCCTTGTCTGGGCTGTGAGCACCGCTTTTCCGTAGAGCTTAAATTACCACATAGTGTGATTTTGGCATGGAGTTGGTAGCCTGTCTCGGGGCGAGGCCCAGCCGC
>NZ_JBMFKV010000385.1:0-1051 GCF_049971835.1 Pyrobaculum sp. | reverse complement strand
TGTAATCCTCGTGGATGTAGACAAGGTGTATAGAGACCTCCTTCTCCGGAAACCTAGTTTTTATGGAGTAGGCAATCTCCTGGAAGCCCATGACGGGGGTGAGCTTGTTCACCACGAAGCGCACCGCCCTAGCCCTCTCGGCGGCTTGGAGCAGTCGCTCAGCGCCGTAGACAGTCCAGTACTCGGCCTTCCCAACTTTAAAAGAGCCGGGGGCCAGCACCACGTAGTCCCCACAGAGCCTCTCCGGCCCCTCCCTCGTCCGGACGCAACCAGGCTCCACGGCCGCCGCCGTTGCTTTGACGTAGACCACCCTCCGCAACGCCTCGAAGGGGTACGCCAAGTCGCGGAAATCCACCAGCCCCGCCACCGCGATAGGCACCCCAATCGTAAACTCGTGCACAGGCTTAGGATCCACCACGTACACCAAGGCGCGGGGGACGACCTTCAGAAGCTGACTAGCGAAGTAGAGGCCGGCCACCCCCCGCCGACGACCACCACACGCATGGCGAGAAGTTGACATTGACATATATATATTGTCCGTTTAGTCCACAGTAACGACGGCCCAGCCCCCCGGCGCCTCCCCGCCCAGCCTCCTCACTGGCAGGCCCAGCCTCAGCCCGAGGGAGGCCGCCCTCTCCAAAGCCCAGCGGCTGGGCACGTCTACGAAATACACCCTGCAGTTCCCCACCAGCTCCACCAGACGCGAGAGAGCCACCACGCGGCCGCCCCCCACAGACGCCCCGCTGAGCGCCACGCGCCACCTAGAAGGCCCCACCTCCGCCAGCCGCTCCAGCGCCGCCCTCCTCGGGTCGTCCCCCAGGACCTCCACCTTGGCGAACCTCGGCACGCGCCGCAGGGCCTCCACCACGTAGGCCACAGCCGCCGCCTCAAGCGCCGACGGGTCGCCGGCGTCCACATAGACGTAGCGGTCCGCGGCTATGTACTGCGCCGCGGCGTTCTCCGCGTAGGCCACCACATACCGCCCCACCTCCCCCCCGGCCACCACCACGCCCAGGGCCCACCTAGACAGAGGACCCCACCCCCGCCGCAG
>NZ_JBMFKV010000384.1:0-1078 GCF_049971835.1 Pyrobaculum sp. | reverse complement strand
GTGGAGTACTCTGTCTGATTTTACCACTCCGTTGGGAGTCGTGGCCACCACAGCTACCACGTCGTCTCTATTTGTCAACGCCTTCGTCAGCTTTCCAAACGCCTCGCTCCACTCCCTCTCGTCGACGCCGTACGGCCCCCACGCCTTCGCCGCCACGTAGCCGGCGTGGGTGGCGTGTGAAAACACCTTAGCCCTACCCGCAACGCCGACGAACGACCTGCCGAATTTCTCCAGGGCGTCTTTCGACACCTTGGCGTATAGGTTGGAGACCAGGTCGACGACGGCGGACACCCTCTGCACCCAGGAGACGTAAACCGCGGCGTAGTACCTGCCGGCGTTGCGGCACGACTGCTCCGTCAAAACCCCGGCGTGGAACCGCTCCACCTCAGACAAGTCAACCCCAAAAGCGGAGAACACCTCCCCAGCCTCCTGAGGCGCAAGAAGCTGCCGTATATCCTCCGCAATGAAGACGTCGGGCAAGAGGTAGCCCGCCGCAGACCCCGCGGCCCTAGCCCACCTGCTTGCAGACAAGGCAGTTACGGCAGACCTAACGGCGGAGATCAAGTCGCCGATCTCCCCAAGCCCCCTGGCCCCCCTCGCCAGCCACTTCCCAAAAAAGCCCACAATCCTCCCCACCGGCACGACGGTGAGAGCCACGTCCCCCAGCAGAGAGTAGTCGTAGGGATCCGCCGCCTTGTCAAAAGCATCCCAAAAAGCCTTGTTGCACCAATCCACGGCGTCCACAAGCCTCTTCGCCTCAGGCGGGAGAAAAACCGCGTGAAGCGGCCGCAACAAAACAGACCGGTTCCCAGCCACGAGGCGGGGCTTGTCAAAAGAAACGGAGAAGTTGCCCAGCGAGTACGTGCCGGCAGGGGCGTAGAGGAAGAGAGACGCCTCAGACACCCCGTCAACTCCCCGAAACACCGCCGGCGACACCACCACGGCGTCTAGAGCAGGCACCGTGAGGTTAAAACGCAACACCCCGCTGACCCCGCCCCTGGAAAACTTCAAAACAGCCAGATAAGTCACGTTGCCACAAGAGGGGTTACCCACCACGAAAAGCCCCGTCCCGTTAGAC
>NZ_JBMFKV010000383.1:0-1083 GCF_049971835.1 Pyrobaculum sp. | reverse complement strand
CAATGGAAATATTGTCGTGGGCACTGGCAAGAGACGTAGTAACGGTAAGCGCCGAGGTATACGCCCGCTACCGCCGAAAAATGCGCTTCGCCGCGGCCCCCCCGCCCAGCTTTAAATGCCCACCAAACCCCCGGAACAACCCCCGCCAGTACCTCCTCTACGTAGGCCGCCTATCTCCAGAAAAGGGAATAGACAGACTCATCAAAGCATACCTGAGGGCGGGCGCCCCGTGCCCCCTGTGGATAGCCGGAGACGGCCCCATGCGAGCCCTAGTGGAAAAGCTGGCAAGACACCCACAGGTCACCTACCTCGGAAAAGTGCCGAGAGAGGAGCTCCCCAACGTCTACCGCGGAGCCATAGCCCTGAAAGTCCCCTCCTACACAGAGGCATGGGGCCACGTCATCACCGAGGCCAAAACCTGCGGAGTCCCCCACGTAATAACCCCAGAAAACCTTGCAATTTCGAAATACAGAAAAACCACCACCTTCCGCGACGAAGAGCACCTAGCCCAGTTAATCAACGCAATCTGTGCCTATTATAGGCGAAATACTTAAATACCCCCCACAACTCAAAACTTATGCACAACTCAAAACTAATACCACTAGTAGCAACAGTCCTAATAATCACCGCCTTAGCTATAGCTGCCACACCACCAGAAGAAATCAAACCGCTAGGCTGGGCAAACCCCAACAACGCCCCCGACCCAGCCAGCTGGTACTACCTCGTATTAGGGAAACTGAACTCAGACAGATACACCCTATACCCATACGAAAGAAACGGAAACCTAACTATTGGGTTCTCCATATTCGGCGAACTTATACACGGCCTCTACAACATAAGCCTCTGGTATAAGAACGTAGACGTATTCGCACCCGGCCCAGGTGTAGCCCCACCACCCAGTACCATCCCCAAGGAGATTTGGTACCAGGGCTGGCTAATTAACATCACGTATTACAACGGCATACTTGGACAGTACAGAAACGTCTGGGCCACAGCACAGTTCGCAGATCCGCGGGGCTTCGTAGCCTACGGCGGAGACTGGATAAGAGTGCAGTTCCCCACAGACTGCGGAGGCACGCCGGC
>NZ_JBMFKV010000382.1:0-1114 GCF_049971835.1 Pyrobaculum sp. | reverse complement strand
GGTGCCCGTGATTTTCGGAGAGGCCGAGGACGTAATCGTCGTCGGGGTGACGGCGCTTGAGATCTTTGGCCTAGAGGTCGACTCTGCGAGGGGGACTCTTAAAGAGGCCGAGCTGTCGCTCCTCTAGACAATCCTGCGGACAAAGGCCAGGAAGAGGCCTCCTGCCATTCCTAGTACAAGGGGCTCTATCTGCCTCAGCGCCTCGGCGGCCGCGACGTTGGGATCCCTCCCGGCGGCTAGGTCCCTCTCCACGAGGTATCTAGCCAGTAGAGCCATAGGCGTCGGGGCGCCCGTGTAGAGCCTCGATATCTGATCGACGAGGTCCCAGTCGCCGGTGGCGGCGGCCCTCTCCATTAGGTACTGGAAGTAGGGCCGAGCCTCAGGCGGCAAGAGGCCGAGGGTTTTATTCGCCGCGGTGTAGCTCCCCGGCGGCGCGGCGTAGCCGACGAAGACGGACCTGTTCACAACGCCCATGTACTCAACGGTGATGTTGTAGCTAACGCGGCCCAGCCTGTCGAAGTCGCCGACCACCTCGACGCGCGCAGGTACGGGCACCCCGCCCAGCAGAGCGTATGCAGAGAAGCCCCGCGGGGGAAACACGGGTAGGCCCCTTATGGTGCCCAGCCTAGTGTAGTTAACCCCCACGGTGAGCGAAGCCCACCGCACAGACGCAGACGCCTTAGTTGTATTTGTGTATGCCGTGAAGACGGCGGTGCAAGGCCTCGCGGAGCTGTATTGAATAGTTTGGTTAACCCTCACGACCCCGTTGTACACCCCGCAGCCGGAAACACTGAGAAGCACAGACGCGTCTATACTGGGGTACACATGCCCCCTTACAGTGACGTTTACCGGCGCGCCAACCGGCGCCAGAGAGGGCGCCGAGATGGTGACGTTGACGCGGTAAACCAGCAAAGTAGTATAATTCACATAGGGGCCCAGGAATATAGATACGTTGTAAACACCAGGTGATCTAATCCCGGGGTTTACAAAAGAAAAGTCCCAGGTGCCAGGTCCTATATTGATATATCTAGAGTTGTTTAGTGATGTTCCTAATGTAGCATTAACATATAGATCTTGCGGAACTTTAATAGTAATATAAAGTGTATAAGACGTG
>NZ_JBMFKV010000381.1:0-1137 GCF_049971835.1 Pyrobaculum sp. | reverse complement strand
CGCCGCTACAGATCCCCCCATCTTATTGACATAATCCTCAAACTCGCGGAAAGCCGTCGAGTAAGCAGAAATAACCTTAGCCGCGTCTATAGACAGCTCCCTTTCTCCCGAGTTGCTCCACGTAATCGATGTCGGCCAGTCCCCCGACACCAACATCGTCAAGTAGCCGCCAGCCTCCCCGGAGGAGTTGAACCAATGGCCCTGGCCGTGGTACGCCACCATAAACGTCGAGGCCCTCCTATCCACTTCCGCGATGTATCCAGTCCCCCTCTGCTCCCGCGGCAGGCCCAAAACCCACGCCTCAAGCCTCCGCCTAAGCTCGTCCTGGCCCATGGGGCTACCGGTCGTCACCCTAGCCCTCTGAGGCCGCAGAAAGAAGTTATGCAGAGACGGCGCATCCAAGCCCACGACCCGGTACACAGAAGCCAGCCTCATATCCAGCGACGCCTTGGTCATCACAGGCATCGGCGGCAACTCCCTCTGAGGACCCCCGCATCTATCAGTTATCAGATTCTCCAGCGAGGCCCTAACCTCCTCTATAAGCTTGCCTACAGAAATCCGGGGCAAGAAGTCGGACCACGTCACATCTAGTGAACCAAGCCCCTTCCTAGAGCCCTTCCCCAGGCCCGAAAAAGTGAGAGCAACCGCTAACATCTGGAGGCCGAGCGTGAAGATCTTCGAATCCACCCCTCTACCGGATATCTCCAACCTAAATCTCCCACCAAGCGCGTACTCAACCTTATCAGATAACGATAGCAGGTTAAACCTCTGAAACTCAGCTCTCTTACCATAGCCATACTCCACGTAGCGACTTGCCCTCGTAACAGAACCAATATACGGCCTCCCCAACACACTCACAACTATCCTAAACCTAGACGCAGAGGCATCTCCACCACCTGCATAACCCAGCCCCAGCTCTTTACCAGTTATCTGGCTAATCCTCCGCACAACATCACGATCAGGCTCCAAAAACACCAATTTACCCCTACGCGCCCGGAGACAACCCCTTTCGTACAAAACGCCGCCCACAAAAGTCCTCGCCCACCAACGCCACACTCCCTTGATAGACGTAGGCCTGATGAAAGACTGAGTATCCAATATATTTGGCCGATACCACCCCACGGACAGCGGCGTCGC
>NZ_JBMFKV010000380.1:0-1175 GCF_049971835.1 Pyrobaculum sp. | reverse complement strand
AAGTAGCTCCTTTAGCTTTTCATACGGAGGTTCAAAAGAAAGAAAGCCGAGTGTTGGGTGGTGGTAAAAGTACTTGTGCATGTAGTAGTACAGCGTGGAGGCCACTGAGTTAACTACGGCTTTCAACTCCCCATCTTCAGGACTTTCAATATTGAGCCTAATTATGTACACATCTTTCATGTATGCTTGAACGCCATATACTTATATGTCCTACAGACAGTTATCCATAGCCAAAAGCCGAAAGTAATACCGACAATTGACGAACATCACTGTTATAAGTAAGTCTGTTCTCAAGATCATGAACACCGAACGTAAAACCGAAATAGAGAGGCTTGTAGATGAAATAGTCGACGGGGTTATTCACTGGTGCTGGAATGTGTCTCCAGACCCAGCCTTGGATTGCTTGTACTACCACAGCGAGCTTGACAAATTCTCAGACATCATGTGTGCATATGCTAGTAGGAGAGAGGAGTGTGAAGAAATCGTCGACAAGCTAAGCGACGACGAATACAAGTATATGGCCCAACTGTACGACTCCATTATGGAGGAGTATATTAAGGAGGTGGAGGAGAGGTTTAAGGAGCTGGAGGAGCTGGAATAGCGCCACTGTTCAAAACTAATCTTTTTTTTTCTGGCTTAGATCTTTTCCCATTTCCACCCTCTATTCTCTTTATTCTCCCACTCGCCTCTAATCTACTACTCTTTACAATTTTCATATTTAGCTGAAGATAATACCGACACTAGTCGAACATCACTGTTATAAAGATTGAAAGTTCTCATTGTCATGAGAACCGAACAAGAAACCCAAAAAACGGGGGGTATAAATAAAAGTGTAGATGTGAAGATAAACGTAGTGCCATACATGGCGCTGGATATCCAAATCTCTCTGAATATTGCAACTGAAGTTGTTGAGGAGACATTTACAAAAGAGATCACATTGAGGTATAGAATTGAAAACGGTTCAGCTATTTTTGTTGATGAGAACGAAAATGTGGTAGCAACCGTGCCTCTTACCGAGTTTGCAAACTACGTCGAGGAGTTTGTAAAGAAAGCTGTGGAAGAGCTTGAGCGGGAGGCTAGCGATTACATTACACTGTTTCAGCAATTCGACGCGCTTAAGGCTAATGGCTTCGACATTGTGGTTGTAGAATGATTATATCAGTTAAGCTACCCAG
>NZ_JBMFKV010000379.1:0-1192 GCF_049971835.1 Pyrobaculum sp. | reverse complement strand
GAGCCGGTCACAACCGCGGTGGGCATGTATAAACAATCACTATATAATATACATCTGCCTGCCACGCGCCAGATATTACTAGCCGTGCCCAGGCGGCGGGGCGCACGTCATAGTAGCAAGCTTTTTAATCTACTACGCATCTTCTACTATGGCCACGGTCAAGGTGACGCGTAACTATCAAATTACCATACCTGCTGAGTATAGGAAGAAGCTGGGCATTGAGATAGGCGACGTAGTGACGATATACCTGGAGGGGGACAGACTAGTGCTTGTCCCAGCCAGGAGGCGCAGAATCACCTTCAAGGCAGGCCGTCCCATAAGCGTCGAGGAGTTGGAAAGAGCAGTGGAGAAGGCGCTAGATGAAGCTGTTAGTTGACACCAACGTGTTGGTATACGAGTCTTTTGAAGACTCGGAGAGGCATGTGGAGGCGTCCGAAATTATATACAGCAACGAGGTGTACATCCCCACGATCGTCCTTCATGAATACATCTGGCTACTCACACGCCACTTCCAGATAGCCGCGGCGCAGGTGGCTTTGAAACTTGAACAGCTACTTTCCGAGAAAAATATACACATCATATGTGAAGAGGCCAGCGATTTGACATACGCACTGAGGCTACTCAACGAAGACGGAGCCAAGCCGTCGGATGTAAACGACTACATTATCCTAGCCACGGCCCTCAACCGAGATCTCCACTTGGCGACATACGACAAACAGCTTAGAAAGGCAGGTGCAAAGCGGGGACTTCCACTAATACCACCCGCTGTGTAGCCCCCGAAAAACACAGCCATATTTGATTCTAAAAAACCAGGTATGGGGGATCAGGTGGCTTGTGGCTAGGCCTTTTCGCTGACCTGTTTTAGGTTCTCCTCCATGCAGCTACCCATTGCCTTTAGTATCGTCAGCATTATGCCCATGGCCTTCTGCACCTCGGGGTCGCGCATGGCGCTGAGGAGGCCCATGAGGCCCACCTTGGGGGCGCCGTTTTCGGCTATTTGCCTCAGCGCCTTGCTTGTACACACCACGCCGCCCTGCATCGCGGCGCTCATGGCGTTTATGTCGGCGGCGTCCAAGATGGACAGCATGGAGATTGGCGGAGCCGCCACTTTGAAGATCTGTATGTCGGCCATTAGATGCGGTAGCCTCTCCAGCCCGATCTTCACCGGTAGCAACAGGGAGCTGAGCTCCTC
>NZ_JBMFKV010000378.1:0-1193 GCF_049971835.1 Pyrobaculum sp. | reverse complement strand
AACTCCTTACGCAACATGCCAACAGAGACAGACACGGCCGTCTTGGCTCCAGGTCTAAGCGTTATTTCCGTTACGTAAGGCCCGCCAGTGTAGTTCCCCTCGTCTTTCGCTCCGTCTGCGGTGATAGAAACTGTGCCCCTAAACCTAGCCCATGGAGGGACGCCGCTTAAAGTGACATTGACGTGATACACCACAAACCCCCCTTCAAATCTCCGTGGCAGGAAAGCGACGTCTAGAACAGGCCTAGGCACGTGCACCACAGCCGCCACATAGCCCCCATACCTAAGGCTGACGTTCGCCGGAAGCTCCGCCACGTCGTATAGAGACTCCTCAGATCCGAACTTCGCCAGCAGGACGCCCCTCCCCTTGTCGAGGTCGTAATCCAGCGAGTATGCCGGTTGAGACAACTGCACTGCGCCCACCACCTCCCCGCAGCGGATCGTGATGATACCCGTAGGATCCGCCGCGGCTCTAAACGGCACCCCGGCGACGATGGACGTGTTCCTCGGCAGGTAGATCTCCACAGGTTTTAACTCCACGCCGCGGCCCGAGCCGTTTAAGACGCAACGCACGTCTATCGGATTGGGGTTAACCACGGTTACGTTCAACACCCCGTAGCCGCCTCTGCCGAGGTACAGCGTCTTTGGGGAAACCTCCAAGCCGAGCTCCGTGAGGTTTAGGTATACATAGGCCCACGAGCCGTTGTACTCCACCCTAAGGACATATGGCCTCAACCCGCCGGAGAAGGTGTAGCTAGCGAACCCGTCTCTGAAGTCGACAGCTGTGCCGTTTATCCTCCCGGCCCCAACCGCCCTCTGGAAGCCGTATTCTGCATATATCCTCACTGTGATGTTGCCGTCGTGGTAGACGCCGTCCACCAACCTTGCCCTGAGGACGCTGTAGTAAAAAGCCACCCTCAGCCTGGCGGTGTTGCTGGAGTTGTTCACAAGGGCCACCAGAAGCGTGCCGTTCGCCAGAGATATGTCGCGGCCCAGCGCCACGTTAGACACGACGCTCCCCGCCCCCCCGCCGGAGATCTCGATCCTCAGAAAGCCGCCGGGAGGCGCCGAAATGTTGTAATAAACGGCGCTGTACCCCTCGACATCTGGGTAGTCATACGCCGCCCCCGGCCCCACCTCGACCTGCCTGTACCTAGGCCTGTAGACAACGCCTCCCAGCTCCACTCCCCCCGC
>NZ_JBMFKV010000377.1:0-1195 GCF_049971835.1 Pyrobaculum sp. | reverse complement strand
GTAGGGCTGGTACTTCGGGTCGAAATGGCACGTGAGGGTGGAAGGCGCTATGAGCTCAACCTCTGCGCGCGCAACCCTTGGAGTGATGACCCTCTCCGCCGTTGCTGTTGCCCCGCCGCACGTCGCTTTTGCTATGAGTCTACAAGAACCGCTCCCCAGCGTTAAGTTAAATACAAACGTTCTGCTGTCCCCCTTTGCGTAAAGCTTAAATAAGCTCTCGCTGGGCGTCGCGGAACAGCCGTATGTCGACAGCGACAGCGCGCAACTAAGCGGCGAGTCTGCATAAGATGTCACAGTGGCGAAGCCGATAAGAGAGCTGTTGGGGAGCGCGTAAGAGGCGTTTCCAGGAAAAAGAAGGGCTATTGCTATCAGCGTTGCGTTTATCATTCGGCTTTAAACGCCAATAATTGGTATTCGCCTATTATGTTCGCCGGGGCGAATTCGCTTGGCGCGGTGTTTATCAACCCGACGAGTACGTATATCTTATTGCCGTGTACGTCTAAATCTAGCGGAACTCCGAACTGCGGAATAGTGATGAACCTAGCCACCGCCCTATATCTACAGACATCAAAAACATAGACGCCAGACATAGAGGCGTCAGCCGCCACCCAATCCTGTCCAATAGGCACATAGACAAAACAGCCAGCTATCGCAAACGGGATAACCTTTCCGTACACAGGCTTGCTAAGAATTTGTCTACTATAGAGGAGCTGTCCATTAGTCAAATTCAGGACAAAGATCTTAGTCTGGTTGGGGTGTTGAATGAGGGGCCTCCTCTCGGCGCCTGGCGCCCAGTAGGTGACGTACGTGTTGCTCGTATAAGCCACGACTCTGCCCTGAGTTACGCCGGCTAGCCCGCAGAAGGTGTATACGTATGATGTTATTAACGTGTGGTTTCTGCCCTTCTGCGGTATTACCAACGCCTGCGCCGGTATTGGCGTCATTATAGATGCAGACCACAGCACAACCGGCATTCCGAGCTCTGCGGATCTCTTGTTATCCAGGGCATATATCGTGCCTTGATCTGTAACGACTACGAGATTCTTCGCGTCTGGCGAAAGAGCAAGGCCCTTCCAAATACTTGTGTAGTTGAAGTAGGGCACTAATGGCGGCGGCGCGAATTTGTAAAGCAGATTGCCGTTCGTGGCGTTGAGCACGTAGACAACGCCGCTGAACCATTTATATGGATTTCTAG
>NZ_JBMFKV010000376.1:0-1203 GCF_049971835.1 Pyrobaculum sp. | reverse complement strand
GTCGCCACCTTGATAGCCGGGGGGCACCTGCTACTCTACGGCCCAGTAGGCGGCGGCAAAACCACACTCGCAAAAGCCCTAGCAAGAGCCATAGGGGGCACCTTTGCCAGAGTACAGATGACAAACGAAACACTGCCCTCGGATATCCTGGGATACGGAATCTACAACCAAGGCCAGGTAAGAATCGTCAAAGGCCCCATATTCAACAACGTCGTGCTAATAGATGAGAAAAACAGAGGACCCCCCAGAACCCTATCCGCGTTAATTGAACCAATGCAAGAAAAAACAGTAACAATAGAGGGAGTCACACACCGCCTCCCCACACCCCACATGATAATAGCCACGTTAAACATCACCGAAGTCGCCACCGGCGCCGCCCCCCCACTGCCCCTAGCACTGCTAGACAGATTTACCGCCTCCCTCCACATAGACTACGTCGACGCACATACAGAACGAGAAGTGGTGAAACTCGCCGACTATCTCGACCAGCTAGACGGCAAGCCCCAATCCACAACACCAGTGGCGCTAGACGCGGGGAAAATCTATGTAGCAGAGGAGATAGTAGACTACATAATAAAAATAGTAGAAAAAATTCGAAACGACGAGAGAATTTCAATACCCCTCTCCACGAGAGCCCCCATCTCTCTCTACCGCCTCTCAAGAGCCCTCGCCCTGCTCGACGGCAGAGGCTACGTCATACCAGACGACGTCAAAAAAGCCGCCTACCCCACCCTAGCCCATAGAATAATTCCAAAGCCGGAGTACAGTGACGTGAAGCCCATACAAATTATACAAGATGCCCTCAACGAGGTGGAACCCCCCACCTATTTATAAAGCGGCCAGGCGCGTAGCCCCACTAGCCTACATAGCCGTCGCTTGGCCAGACGCGGTAGCCACGGCGGCGGCCGTAATACTACTTGTGCTTGAAAATACCGCGCTGAGAAAAACCCACACCGCGGCAATCATCCTACACTACGCCGCCATCTCCCTCATGCCTCCGCCACAAGCGCTGGCGCTGGCCACAGCCCTCATCCCCCTCCTACACTGGGCAAAAAAAGCCGACAACGAGACAAGCTGGGTAATCCACACGGCGATATTTACAGCCGCCGCCCTCGCAAAGCCAGAGCTCCTCCCAGCCCTCGCCTATACCATTACAGAAGCGGCGTGGTACATTACAAAATTCGCAGTCCTAAAGCCCAGAGC
>NZ_JBMFKV010000375.1:0-1219 GCF_049971835.1 Pyrobaculum sp. | reverse complement strand
GGCCTATATTCGGCGGAATGCTGATGTCTGGGAAGAAGGTGGCCGAGGTGGTGTACAAGGACCTGACGGCGGAGGCCTATGCCGTTCGAGCTTAAGATCCAGCGCCCCACCGAGCTGAGGTACACCAACTGCGGCAGGCTTGTTAGAGAAGGGCCATCGTGGTGAAGACGTGCTGTGTCAATAAGCCGTGGGTTTTCTGCTCCCGCGAGTGCTACAAACAGTTCGTGGCTAAGTGGACGAGGAATCAAGACGCTGGGGGCAGGCTTAGGAAAGCCGCCGCCTAGCCGAGGCTGTGGAGTAGGGAGGCCGCCTCTTTTTTCGAAACTTCTCTATACACAACTCTCCCCACCCTCCCGCCTGCCGACGCCTTGCCAATCTTCACCTCCAGCCCCAGGGCGAGGTCGGGCACTACCACGTCTATCTCCCTTCCGTCCCTCCAGTAGCCCACTCTGTACCTCCTCGCGAAGTGCATAGCCACCACGGCCTCCAGCCTCACCTCGGGGCCCGGGGGCTCGGCGCCGACCCAGCGCGCCGCCGCGGCGTACATGGCCGGGTCGAGGAGGTGTATCTTCCTAGGCTTTCTGAAGTTCTCCTCTAGGGTGTAGGGGTCGACCCAGTAGATCTGCCTCACCACGTACAGAGCCTCAAGCAGGTTTAGGTAGCTGAAGGCGATTTTGTGCGAGGCCAGCTCCGCCTCCTTAGCCAAGGCGCTTAGAGAGACGGGGCTTGGGGCCGTGCGGATGATTGCCTTGAGCAACCTCTTGGCGTACGCCTCGCTCCTCCCCAGCCTGGCGAGGTCCGCGGCGAGTGAAGACACAAAGATCTGCCACGTCTGGGGGTCGGGGCGTCCCTGGGCCAGGCAGGAGACCACCGACTGGGGCATCCCCCCGCATTCGAGGTAGGCGTCTAGGAGCTCCTCCAGCCTCCCCGCCCACGCGGCGGGGTCGGCGCCTCTTGGGACGCCGGCCACCTCAGCGAAGGCGGCGAAGGACAGGGGGTACATGACGTAGTCCCTGCCCCGGCCCCTCCTCCCGGGGAAGGCCTCCACCTGCCTCGCGGCGTACATGCTGACGGATCCAGACGCGATAATTACGTCGTTTTTGAAAAAGCCCTGGTCGATGTAGAACTTCAGCGCCCTGTGCCACTCCCGCGGGTAAGTAACCTCGTCTAGTATAACCACGGCGCTTTTAACCCCCCACCTCTCCTTCAGCCTCACCAC
>NZ_JBMFKV010000374.1:0-1222 GCF_049971835.1 Pyrobaculum sp. | reverse complement strand
GGCACCTGGAACACTTCGACGCGCTCCGCGGCCCTCTCCCACTCACCGCCGCAGAACCGCTTGAGGAGGCGCTCCATCATTGAGTGGTTGTAGGCGTTCTCTGTGTCGATATACGCTATGTATCGGTTCTCGCACGCGGCTCTCGCCGCCGCCTGCATCGCCAGTATCGACTTGCCCGTGCCGTACTCCCCGGCGAAGCCATAGATCGAGCCGAACTTGAGGCCGCCCCAGGGCGTCTTCTCGTCGAACTCGGCTACGCCGGTTTTCAAAACAGCCGCGGTTGCGCCTGGCTGGTACCGCCTCACGAAGTCAAAGCCTGCAATCTCCCGCGCCCTCCTCACTATGTTCTCCGCCGTCGTGATGGCGTCCACATCTAACAATTCCATCAGCTCCATCGGCGTCATCATCGCCACGTGTTGTAAAGACAATCCCTGTTGCTCGCAGAGCTCCTTCAACCGCCTTGCTGTTTCTGAGGAACGGGAGGCTATTTTGAAGACCCAATCACATTCGGGCACGTAGAAAAAGGGGGTGTTGGTTATCTGGAATTGCAGTAGAGAACCCACTGCGCGAAGTAAGGAAGGGAGCGGGAGTCGCATGGCACGGCCAGCCTGGCGTGGATATGTCTACACAACATGTCGGCAATTGCGGCTGGATCCTTGGGAGTCTCCAAATCCTTCAAGTCTTTAACCACCTGCTGGCTAAATGGCTTGAGTTCGCATCGATAACGTACGAGTTTTATCTGCCTCCAGGGCTCTTTCAGTTTGCCGATCTGATCCGGCCCCGCTCTGAGATACCACCCGAACTTTGGCTTCATCGGATCCATGTTGCGTAGATAGCAGAACAAAACCCACTTGTAGAAGGTCTTCGTGTTTTCAGTTTCTATACGTGTAAGGTTGACACACATCCATTCAATAAATTCCTTGTTGGATTTGAAATCAACAGACCAGCCGTGTACTGGTCTTACATAATATTTCAACTCCCCCAGACTTCTTAGCTTCCTATCGTCGATAAACATATCGTCACCGTCTGAACGATACGGCGGCACCCTCATTATGAACCTAATCTTCTGTGTTTGCTCCATAGCAATCCCTTCGTTGCGGTTAATTTGTAACAGCATGAGTAGCGGCGTCCACTTGGCTATATCTCCATCAGGTAAGAGGTGGTTGTGGGTGAGTTGGCCGAAAGTAAAAAAGGGGGGAGGGGAAAAAGACGGGTTTAGAGG
>NZ_JBMFKV010000373.1:0-1240 GCF_049971835.1 Pyrobaculum sp. | reverse complement strand
TCCAGCTCTTCGTAGGGACGTGCGGCAAGGGCAACCCCTCCCAGGGCATCCCAGTCACCATGGGAGGCCCCACCTTCAGAAGCAGAAGCCTCAGGGTGGTGACATGATACTCAAAATCCTCGCAGGGAGGGTAGACGAAGCCGCCGTGGTGAGGACGAGGCTTCTCCACTACATGGTCAGGTTCGCCAACGACGAGGTGACAGCCTTCAAACACTGGGCCGCGGAGAGCACCTTCATCTACGTGGCCAAGTCTAGAAAGACGGCAACGGTGGCGGTTACCGGCCCTCCCAGCCTCGAAAAGGTCGAGGAGGCCGTCAAGAGGCTGGCAACGGCGCCCGAGGACCCCCTCTACGTCCCCATAGGCGGCCCCAGCCCCGCCACCCGGCACGAGAGCCCGGAGGACTTTGAAAAACTCCCAGACCTGGTGAAAACCGCGGTAGACGCCGCCTCCGGAGTGGAGCGGAGCGCCGGCGTGGTCCACCTCACCCACGCCGCCGTCTCCTACGAAGACACTGCGGGCCGCTCCGGGGCCTACTCGGTAAACCGGGTATACATGGCGATGAGGTCGTTCCTAGGCGACCTCTCCGCCACAAGCGCCGCCGCCGGGAGGAGGATAGGCGACATCGACGCGGCGAGGCTGGGCAGAGAAAACGCCCATCTCCTAGACTTGGCCAGGGGCCTCCCCCAAGTCAGAGTCGAGCCGGCCAAGGCAGACCTACTCCTCTCCCCCCTCGTCTTCGCCCACCTAATAGGCGAGGCGGCGGGCAACTGGGCAAGCGGCTCCGAGGTCCTGGCAGGCACATCCCGCTACACAAAGGAAGACATAGGCAGAGAGGTGGCCTCCCAGCTCCTAACCGTGGCCGACGCCGCCCACGACCCCGGCGCCTACGGCCACACCCCCTTCGACCTCGAGGGCGTCCCCCCGCGCCCCGTGGAGATATACAGAGGCGGCCGTCTGGCGGGCCTCCTCCACACCCGCAGGACGGCCCACGCCCTGGGCATGGAGCCCACGGGCCACGCCATGCACCACTACGCCAGGCCTTGGCCGGGCCACATACGCATAGCCCCCGGGGACGGCCCCGCCGACCTAGAGGAGCTCCTCCGCGACCTGCGGCGGGGATACTACATACACAACAACTGGTACACCCGCTTCCAAAACGTAAAGACAGGACAGTTCTCCACTGTGGGCAGAGACGCGGCGCTGGAGGTAAGAGACGGAAAGCCGGTGGCCGTGGTGAAG
>NZ_JBMFKV010000372.1:0-1256 GCF_049971835.1 Pyrobaculum sp. | reverse complement strand
TGAGGATGCTTTTCCACGTCCTTGACCCGGAGGTTGCTAAGGATCCTAAGAACTTGGTGGTATATGGGGGTAGTGGTAAGGCGGCGAGGAGTTGGGAGGATTTCGAGACAATTGTAGATACCTTGATGTCGATGAATAAAGACGACACGCTTGTAATTCAGTCTGGGCAACCGGTGGCTGTTTTTAAAACTGATCTGCGGGCGCCGCGTGTTTTGATGAGTAACGCCATGTTGGTGCCTAAGTGGGCCGACTGGAAGTATTTCTGGGAATTGGAGACCAGGGGGCTTATCTCGTATCACCAAATGACAGCGGGTTGCTGGGCCTACATTGGGACGCAGGGGATTTTACAAGGCACATACGAGACTATTGGCTTCGCCGCGGAGAGGCATTTCGGCGGATCTCTTGAGGGGAGACTTGTTGTTAGCGCTGGTCTGGGGGAGATGGGTGGGGCGCAACCGCTTGCCATAAAGATGCTGGGCGGCGTGGCGCTCATAGCTGACGTAGATAGGAGAATGATAGAAAGGAGAGTCGCCACAGGCTACCTGGATACGTGGACGGAAGATCTTGATAAGGCTGTTGACATGGCGCTTAGGGCAAAGGAGAGGCGGGAAGCCGTGAGTATAGGCGTATTAGCAAACGCAGTGGATCTGCACAATAAGCTAGTTAAGGAGGGCATTGTTCCAGATATCGTTACGGATCAGACGCCGGCGCACGACCCACTGGCCTATGTTCCAGCTGGCTTGTCTCTAGAGGAGGCCGAGCGGCTTAGAAAGACGGATCCAGATCGGTATATACAGCTGTCTAAGCAGTCAATGGCTCGGCATGTAGAGCTGTTATTAACACATCAATTAAGGGGCGCCGTCGTTTTTGAATACGGCAATAACTTGAGAAAACAAGCTTACGATGCTGGGGTAGAGCAGGCTTTTAAGATACCTGGCCAGATGGAGTTTCTCCGCCCAATGTTTGAGGAGGGTCGTGGCCCATTTAGGTGGACTAGTCTAGTTGGTGATCCTAACGATATCTACAAGCTGGACGACGTAATTCTCACAGTATTTAGCAGAAATTGGAGACTTGTTAGGTGGATTCAAAACGCCAAGAAATATGTAAAGTTCCAAGGGTTGCCGGCGAGGGTAGTGTACCTGGGGTATGGAGAGAGGGCTCAGTTTGGCAAAATTGTGAGTGAGATGGTTAGGCGGGGTGATTTATCGGGGCCAATATGGTTTGGCCGAGATCATCTAGACGCCGGATCTGTGGCA
>NZ_JBMFKV010000371.1:0-1281 GCF_049971835.1 Pyrobaculum sp. | reverse complement strand
CAGCGAAAAAGTAAAAAAACTCAACCAAATGACTTAACAATAAATCTTAAATAGAGAGAGATGCGTCAAGGACATGCCGATGTCTGCATATTTCTGGCCGACGTTACTGACACTCAGGTCGCTACAAAGCCGCGCGTTGCGAAAGAGAGTCTGGTCAAAGATTAGTCCTGCCGCCAGGTCGCTGGTGAACGCCGCGACCCTGTACCTCAGAAAGAGCGGGAGGACCAAGTCCCCCGCCCACGTCGAAGCCCTAAGGAAGGTTAAGGAGGGGAACCTGAAGTTGACCATACCCCTCAGGCACCTGGGCAAGGCAGTAGAGCTGGCTAAAGTCCGAACCACGTGGGTTGAGGTAGACAAGGAAAAGGCAGTGGCGCTTGGAATACAGTGGCTAAACATGCCAAGGAGCCGGAGGATAGTCGAGACAACGCTAGGCGCGGCTGTAACGCCATAGCTTTGACGTGTCGGGGGTACAGAGGCACGCGCTGACGTACTTCGGCACCGCCGGGCTCCTCACACTTTTACTATCAGGTGGGCTGATATTAATCCTAGTTAAAAACTACAACCAAGACCGCGTCATTGACTTGGGACTAGCCGCGGTGGCCCTAATCAGCTACGCCACGGCCCAAGCCCTACTAATCACCGCCGTCACCACCTACATCGCCACGAGGAAGGGATACGCACCGCCCCCCATGCCCCAAATACCAAAGGCAAAGACGGTGGCCCTCATCCCCGCCTACAACGAAGCAGGCAGGGTGGGCAAAATCGTAGAGGAAGCCAGGAGATACGTAGACCTCGTAATTGTAGTCGACGACGGATCCATAGACAGTACCGCCGAAGAGGCGCAGAGGGCAGGAGCCGTCGTCATTAGGCACCATGCGAACATGGGGTACGGCGCCGCCGTGAAGACCCTACTCCACGCCGCGCTGAAGGCAGAAGCCGAATACGCAGTCCTCCTAGACGCCGACGGACAACACGACCCCAGAGACATACCCAAATTCCTCAAGGCCCTCAAAACGGCAGACATAGCAATAGGAAATAGATTCGCCGCGGGGAAAACTCCCACCTACCGGGCAGTCGGCATCAAAACCATAAAAACAGCACTCAAGATCCTCGGCATAAAAGCCGAAGACCCCGAAAACGGCTACCGAGCCTTCACCAGAAAAGCCATAGAGACCCTCCTCCCAGCCCTCGAAGAGACGTGGATGGGCATCTCATCACAGACCGTATTCTACGCCGCAAAGAAAAAGCTCAAGATAGCCTCAGTCCCCACGGCAGTCACCT
>NZ_JBMFKV010000370.1:0-1284 GCF_049971835.1 Pyrobaculum sp. | reverse complement strand
GGTATCAGCGCCATGGCTATCCACGCGGAGAGGGGGATCCCGGCGATGAGGGGTGTGCTGAAGGCGCCGTGTAGCGTCCCGCTTCTCGAGGCCTTGGCCAGGGCGAGGGCTACTAGTAGGTAGTTAATGAGGGAACCCAAGGCGTATATTGCGAGTATTATCTTCACCTCTCCTACGTAGATAAGCAGGAGAGATGTGGCGAATGCTATTGTGAGGGATATGTGGGGAGTTCTAAACCTCTTGTGGAGCTTGCGGAAGACGGGAGGTAGCAAGCCCTCGTCGGCTAGGATATACGTGAGCCGGGAGAAGGCTATGTAACCAGTCAGCGCCGCGGTGAGCATTATTGAGAAGATGTTGACAGCCACGAGGTAGTACAAGACGGGGTGCACCTTCTCGGCGAGTAGCACCGGCGCAATGGCGGGGTCCGCCAAGTCTTGTGGCGTCAGCACAGACATTATAGACGCCATAAGGCCCAGGGCGCCCAGCGCGCCGATGGCTATCAAAAGCACCGTAGCCCTGGGCACCTGCACCAGCGGCTCCCTCGCCTCCCCCGCCAGTTGACCAATGGCGTCTAGCCCAGTGAAGCCTCTGGAGAGGAGGGAGAGGGCGAAGACGAGGTTCGCCGCCTCCACGCCCCCCCAGTTGAAGAAGGGGGGCGGGGACGGCCTCAGGACGAGGGAGGCGGCTATTAGCGAAAACATCAAAGTCAAGTCCATCACCGCCACCAGCTTCCCCAACGCCGCGGACTCCCTAATCCCCACGAGGGTGAGGAGGAAGAGGACGCCGGAGAAGAGGAGGGCGAGCGGTATGTCGCCCCAGCCCGTCGCTCCGAACAGAAGCTTCAGCACAGTCCTCGCCGCATCTATCGTGCCGTACCCCACCATCACCACTTGGTCAAAGGCGAGCAACCACGTGGATAGGTAGGCCGCGGCTGCGCCGAAGGAGTACTTGACGTAGAGGTAGGAGCCGCCGGTCTCCGGGAAGCGTGACCCCATCTCGCCGTAGGTGAGCGCTATGGCGGCCATGAGCAGAACCCCGTAGATAGTGCCCACGAAGCTCCACAGCCCCGCCGCCAGCGCCACGTACCCAACCACGAAGTAGAAGGTGCTCTGCGAGTCGGCGTGCACCAAGGCGTACATGTCAAAAACGCCGAGCTTCCTCCTCAGCCACTGACGCGACAGCTCCCCCACGCCGTGCCACATCTAGACATTATTTAATTTTTATACTGGCTGTGGCTATCCCCTCTAGCCAACGTAGGCAAAGAAAAGCCGAGATTCTGCAACG
>NZ_JBMFKV010000369.1:0-1285 GCF_049971835.1 Pyrobaculum sp. | reverse complement strand
CGGCTTGGCGTGTTGACAAAACCCAAATTCTTAAAAACGGACGCGTCAGCCGGGCGGGCGATGACCGAAGACCTGGCCTGCAGATTTCTGAAGATAGGGAACTCAGGGGAGCCCGCCCGGCCATCAAATTCTCCACAAATATTTATAAATTTTTCTCTAAGCACCCGGCCCTCTGGCAACGCGGCTCTGCGCTGAGCAGAATGTCCCCTTCTGCTCTCCGGGCGTCTTGGGGGTCACGGGGCCCCGAGGCGCCGAAGGCGCCAGGTGGAGCGGCCGCCCGGGGGGCATTGGAGGGGGCGGCTTCGCGCTGGGGATTTTTAGAGACAAGTTAGTTGCGTAAGCCTCGGGTCTGATCCGCTGGCCGTGGGACGGTGGTGGTGCAAGGAGTTGGCGGTACGTAATTTTCTCATGGGTATCGGAGCACTTCGGGCTAGGCTGTGGTTATTTCTCCTTTTTTGTGCTTGGCTCGGTCGGAGCGTTCTGAAACGCGGCTCGTGTTGTGGCTTACCATTATTGTTCTCATTTTATGGAATGTTATTAATAGAAATCTGATGCATGTTGTGAGTTCTGTGATTGTCGAGGTGGAGGTGCGTGGCCCTGGTGGTGGGGTTAGGTTGAGGGCTCTCGTCGATACCGGCTTCTATGGGGACGTCGTAACAACCCCCCACAAGGTCCAGGGACTGGGCATAGGGTTTATGTATGAGAGGGCTAGGAGGCTTCCAAGCCTTGGGGGGTTGGCGCCTTGTCTCGCCGTTTAGCCAGCTGTGTCTGTGGTTTATTTCGTGCTGGGGTTAGTAGAATGTCTAGGTGGGCTGAGGGGTGTGTCGAGTACTCACGCGGCCAGAGGCGGCCCTTGACGAATTTGTAGGGCTGACAGGTGGAGGGGCTGAGGGCGGCGATTTTCGCCTCTAACAGAGCTCATATACGCCGCTGGCAATAGGCCGCGTTCGTATTAACGCCCTATGGCTACTGTGCTTCGGGCAGGCGTCGGCGGCTGTCTGTACTTCCAAACCCCCGACTTAGGGCTTTGTGGTTTCTGCGGCTGTCTGCAGTCTGCCTTGTTTTAACCGGCGATTGCCTTTTCGTTTCTTGTAGACGTTGCAGTTGAGAGGTACGTCGTGTGATCGGCGGGGAAGATTTATATCTATGGAGTACTGTAGTACTAGCCGGGCGGGCTCTCCTGAGTTCCCAATCTTCAGAAATCTGCGAGCGTGGGTCCGGTCATCGCCCGCCCGGCTGACGCGTCCGTTTTTAAGAATTTGGGTTTTGTCAACACGCCAAGCCA
>NZ_JBMFKV010000368.1:0-1286 GCF_049971835.1 Pyrobaculum sp. | reverse complement strand
AAGAAGTGGCCATATCTGCTGGAGCACATGCACGGCGATCTCCAGAGGGCCCGCGAGTTTGTCAGCCAGCTGGAGCAGAAGATAGCAGGCGCTATTCATATGTGGATCCACAATGTGTCTGGGAGAAGCTTGTTGTGCAGAGATCACGTCTGCGCTCTTGAGGTGGCGCAGGCCGTGGCAACTGCTTTAGGCAAGCCGATACATATGCTGATCCTCCTAGACGAATATCCGCTAGAAGCGCTGGCAAAAGACGACAAGCTGGCGAAAGACACAGAAATTATGTTGAAGAGGCTTGCCGAGATACCGGGACTGGTAGTCCACATCGTTGTAACCTCCCACTACAACATGGATCTGGCGGTGCTTGTAAACAGAATTGGGCGCGGCGCAGTCGAGAAGTATCACTCCATCAAGGCGTTTGATAGAATATCTCTGGCTCCGGGGTTTGAAAAAGACGCCGAAGAATTTGTCAAAAGACTTGCATGTGATCAACTCGATCGCTTCGCAACCCACGCCAGTATCGAGATGCTGAAAAACGGCTACGTCTTTAGACACATCATGGCGTTTGTCTTGGGAGCGGTTAAAGGGGCGAAGAAGCGCATTGTGGATAACCAAATCGAGAGGGATTTACACGATGCCGTGATCAACACGCTCAAACTCGCCGTAAAATGGAAGCCGTACCATGGCCCGAGTGTGCCTGACGTCTACACTGAAGATGGGACGTGTATAGAAGTGAAGGTAAGAGCCACCGCCAAGGATGTCAACCCGCTTCAACATGCTGACTGCGGCAAAACAATCTTCTTAACGGTATCTCCCCAGACAGTTGGCGTAAAGAATGAAATCAACATAAAAACAGACGTCCACCAACTCGTCGGAGGGCTTGCGGAGCTCAAGACGCATGGCGGGGATATCATATACCGTGGAGTTCTCAATATTATTGCAAAAGTTGTGGCGGCAGAAGCTCTGCAGAGAATTGGGGTAAAGACCCATGAATCCGCACAGCCCGCGTTCTGCGAAAAGCTTAAACAGCTCTTCGCAGAGAAGCCTAGGCCGTCTAGGAGCGAGCTTATGAAATCCGCAGTCTTCAGAGCAATCATAAGAGACGTACTACCTGATGTTGATGGGTGTGTGAAAAGTGGTAGAGCGGAATGCGTCGATCTTTTTGCCAAGAGGACGCAGGAGATGTACGGCAAAGCGGCTGTGCGCGTAAGAGCCTCTACTGTTGAGTTGGGAGATCTCTGCAAAGAGGCTAAGGTAGCATGACGCCCTACTACTGCGCTTCGCGCGAC
>NZ_JBMFKV010000367.1:0-1290 GCF_049971835.1 Pyrobaculum sp. | reverse complement strand
CAAGGCGCCTAGGGCGTCTTCATCCACCCGCACTACGCCCAGCTTCACCCCCAGCTCCCTGCCTCTATACACCTCTCTCAACACGGAGAGGAACTCCCCCCTCCTCTCCCTTACCAACTCCCACAGCGCCTCAGCTTCAGCTTTTATCTTCCCCACGTCGCCGCCGGCGCGGGCCGCCTCCCACCGCTCTCTTAACGCAACGGCGACTAGATACAGCAGAGGATCTGGGAGATACCCACCGCTCTCCTCCGCATACACAGCTCTATACAACAACCTACCCAGCTCCTCCACCCCGGCGCCTTGGAGATCGCGGATGTAGTAAAGGGCCGTGGGCGCATCCTCCGCCTTTTCTAACACCTGCATCTGTCTAACCAACTCCCTCAGCCTAGCCGCGGAGAGAGCCGCCTCGGCCCCCACCGCTTTTAAATACGCCTCGGCTCTACGCGCCTCCCCCTCCACCCTCGCCAGCCTAGCCTCCGCCTCTCTCAACGCCCTCTCGGCGTGTACAAGCCTCTCCGGGTTGAGGGAGGCGGTGGCTTTTAGATACTCGGCCTCTTGCCTAAGCCTCTCCGCCTCGGCAAACCCCCCGGCCTCCTCAGCCCTCTCTGCCAGCTTCTCCAACTCCTCAACGCGCCTCGACAGCTCCCCCCTCCACTTCTCCACCTCTTCGCTGACCCTGTCGAACTCCGCCTTCAGCCTCTTGTACTCAGCCTCGGCCTCCGCCACCTCCCTTCTCCACTTTAGATACTCCTCCAGGGCCCGTCTCAGGCTCATCTTGTGTTGTTCAAACCTAGCCAGCTCCTCCTCCGCCTGCCTTCTCAACGCCGCGTGTTCCCGCGCCACCCTCTCCAGCTCGGCTAGCGTGTTCTCCACCTCTACTAAGACGCGCCTCGCCGCCCGGGCCGCCTCTGCCAGATGCCCCTCGCCTCTTGCATAAAGCTCAAGAGCCCTCTTGGCGGTCTCCACGTCGGCGGTTTTTTCCAACAGCTCTCTAAGCGCGGCCGCCCTCTCCCCCGGCTTCACCACGTCTACAGAGGCCATCTTCTTGGCGACGTCTGTAGGCAACTTCTCTAACAGCTTGGCGTACTCCCTCTCCAGCCTCTCCACGGTCTTAACCTCGTCGACGCCGCCGCGTTGTTGATAAAACACGCGTAGCTCCCCGGCTCTCTCGTGTAGAATTCGAATTGCCTCCTCCCTCCCCCTCTCTACAAACACTCTCAACGCCTCGTCGAAGGCTCTCCGCATCTCAGCCGCGCCGGGCCTCTCGACGGCGTATATCCTCTCGCCGAC
>NZ_JBMFKV010000366.1:0-1296 GCF_049971835.1 Pyrobaculum sp. | reverse complement strand
GGCGCCGAGCTTCTGAGGCAGGGCCTCGACAAGGCGGGGGTCAAGACGTGGCCTACGTGGGCCAACTTCCTCCTAGCCAGAGGCCCTCCCGGCTTCGCCCAGTTGCTCAGAAAACACGGAGTCTGGGTTAGAGACGAGGAGCGGAGGCTCGGCCCGGGCTACGTCCGCATTACAGTGGGGACAAGGGAGATGAACCTCCAGCTACTGAGGACCGTGGCTACCGTGCTCAGCCCCGCCTCTGCGCCGACTTAGCCATCTCCACGGCGTGTGACCGGACGGACTCCGCCGCCTTTAGAAGAGCTTCTATATCGCCCCTCTCGAGATGTCCCTCGTAGAAGTTTATATGCAACTGCTCAACGGCGGCAAACATGGTGATTAGCTCCGGCTTATCTCTAGCCAGCCGCCTCACCACAGCCCAGATTAGTCTGTGAGAGTCGTGCGGAAGCCCAGAGACCTCTGCATAGGCCTTCACTGATTGCACCACTGCGTTCCATATCTTCTCAGAGGCTTGTCTCAAGTCTCCTAGTGAAAGTAGCCTCAGCCCCTCTCTCCAGAACCAGTCGGAGGCGGCTAAATAAGCCTCAACCCTCTCCGGGGGGTCCGCCTCCCGGGCTAGGAGCTCTAGGAGGAATGCATCTGCGTCCTTCCCGAGCTGTTCAGCACGCCTTTTTAGCAATGCCAAGGGCTCCACGTATATAACCCGCGGTATTAAAATTAATGTCTCCTGCCGCTAAGCTATATTAACTCTAAACGACGTGGAGGTCATGGATGTAAAGTCGGCCAGATCGCTTGGGGCGGAGCTGGTGGGTAAGCTCCCTTGGCAGGAGGTGGCGGATTCCCCCACCATTAGATACTACACCGACTGGTCTAGGTTTGAGGGGTTTAAGCGCCTGGAGGCGGCGCCGAGGGTTGAGTTGCCTGTCTCTGGCTGTGAGGTTGTGATTCACAACGGCGTGTTGCTTGGGGCTGGGAGGTGCGGGGGCGTGGAGGTGGGGATCGCCGACGACGTGTTTAGAGAGGTGCAGATAAACAGCAAGATATTGGCCCTGCACGCCGCGGCGCTGAGGGAGCCCGTGTCTGTGAGGGTGAGGGGCTCGGTAGGCCCCCTGGTGGTTAAGTTGCTGGCCTCTGAGAGGGGGGCCCACGTGGCTAGCCACGTCGTCTTGGATATCGACAGCGCCGCCTCGGGCTCTGTGGTTCTCTACGTCGAGGCGGGGGAGGGGGTGATGCACACCGCCGTGGTGGAGGGTGTGGCTGGCGGCGGTGTGGAGTACGTGCTTGTGTCTAGGGGCGGGG
>NZ_JBMFKV010000365.1:0-1303 GCF_049971835.1 Pyrobaculum sp. | reverse complement strand
GCCGCCTATCAGCAACAAGCCGTCAAGGACGCAGTTGAGACATACAACGCCTGGGCTGAAGCTGGAGGAAAGCCTCCTGCGGTTAGGCGCGTAGCGCCTTACGTAAGAGAAGATTCATGGCGTATAGATGGGTTGACTGCTTTATCAATAAGGCTCATGCTGGGGAGACACATTGTGGAGCTGTGGCCCCACAGGCGCTTCTGGCACTACGAGTGGCTTGTCAGGACTGGGAGGGCCAGGAGGGCGTCTACAATACGGCTGAAGCGCGTCGGAAACCGAGTTTACGCCGTCTTCACTTACGAGGTTGAGCCAGAGCCGCCTAGGGAGCCTACAACTGTAGCCGCCTTCGACGTGAATGAGAACACTGTGGTAGTAGCCCGCGTCGACTTGAAGGCCTCAGCCGACAGAGTCGCCCAGTGGAACCGGCAGTGGGTTCAGCCGTCCGTATCGATTAAGGTGCTCCGCACCGACTTAGGAAGGCTGGCGAGGAGGTACGACGCGATACGCAGGAGGTGGGCCGAGGAGCTGACAGTGGAGGTGAACGGGAAGAGGATATCTGGCACCGTAACAAGAGAGTTTAAGAGGCGCATCAAGAGACTGAGGGAGAGAGACAGAAAGCGGGATAGAGTGAACAAGATCGCACACGAGCTGACCGGAGAGGCGGCAATTTTGGTAACGGAAAACGTGGGCAAGAAGCCGCAGGAGGAGATGGTTGTGGACAAAAGGAGTCCACAGCTGAGGCACCGCATCAAGCAGATTCCTATCAAAACTGTGGTGGAGAAGGTGAGGGACAAGGCTGAGGAGCGCGGCTTGAGGTTTGTGTTAGTCTCAGCCCGCAGAAACTCCAAGACCTGCCCCATACACGGCGAGGAGATGTCGTTCCCGTTAGGCCCGAAAGTAGGCCTCTGTCCGCACGGCCACTGGGTGCACAGAGACGTGGCCTCAGTGCTGAATATGTTGCAGAAGGTAGTAGAGGAGCTGGAGCCTAAGTATGCAGAGGCCGTTAGACAGGCTCTATCTGCAGTTAATGAGAGGCAACTGGAGGAGTGGTCTCAGTATGTACTGGAGGCTGAGAGAGCTGTCAGAGCCGAGTGGCCCGACGTGCTGGCCCGGGCCAGCCCCATGACCCCTCTGGCCAGCGAGCCAGACGGGGAAGGAGGGCGCCTATGAGCCACCCCAAGGGAACACCGAGGGGCGGGGAGGAGGTCGGGAGGGTGTACGAGGCGCCCAGGGTTCTGCTTGTGGGGAGCTGGGGATCCGAGGCGCTTGTGTCCGCCTTCACCGACGCCTTGTATAGGGGGGT
>NZ_JBMFKV010000364.1:0-1307 GCF_049971835.1 Pyrobaculum sp. | reverse complement strand
TCGACGGGAGGATGGTGGTTAGGTCCGACGCCGAGCCTAGGGAGGACTTGGACAAGCTGAGGGAGCTACTGCACAAGATTAAGCAGGGGTTCCGCGGAGCGGCCAAGCCCCTCGCCCTGGTCCTCCTGGTGTTCGCCTCCTCTCTCCTGTACGCCGCCAGGCAGAAGGCCCAGGAGAGGAGGAGAGACTACGGCGACTGGAAGGTGGTCATAGTCTTCGGGCCGGCGGGGAGGGCCAAAACTGCGATAATTAAAACCGCGCTCAACTTCCTCGGAATCAGCGACGACGTGGGGAGGTCCAGATTCGCCTCGGAGAACTTCATCTACCAGCAGGGGCTCTACATCCTCGACACCCGCCCGAGGATAAACACGGCGCTCACGTGCTCTACGTACGTGTCGGTTGTAGACGAAATCGCCGAAGTGGATGAGAGGGGCAACGTCAAGCGTAGCGAGAAGATGGAGGAGCTGATAAAAATGGTGGGGGGACTCTCGGCGTCTACCAGCCTGACCGGCGCCAGGGCTAAGAAGAGGGGTAAGGGGGCGGAGGACTTCTTCGCGGCTAAGAGGACGATAATCGGCATAACTAACTACAGCCCCGAGCTGTTCCTAAACCTCCGGGACTCCGCCATTGCCAGGAGGCTGATTATCGTAGAGATAGACCTCCCGCCGCCCGGCTACATAGGCCTTGAGAGCTACAGGGGGAACAACGTGGCGGGGTGGCTCGCCAAGACGGCGGAGGCCGAGGACTTCTGGAGGCTGGTGGAGGAGTCAGTCGAGAGGCAGGTTAAGGAGCTCGGCTTCCAGAGGCCCTCGACGATACTGGCTCTGGCCTACGCAATTGCGAAGATGGCGGAGAGGGAGACCGGCGATCCCATATTCATGGAGGCCTACAAGGCGCTGGAGGAGATTGAGATTGAAAACGCCGAGAGAGTGAAGGAGGCTATCACAGCTGTGAAGACGCCGGAGGAGAGGTTCCGGGAGTACGTCTTGTCGAGGCGCGATCCCCGCAGGCCGGAGACCCTGGCGGAGCTCTTTGCTAGACTAATCAAGGAGCCGAAGCCGGAGTTCAGAGCCTTCGGTCCAGACTCCGACACCTGGCGCGAGGCGGAAGACGTGGCTAGCAAAGTCGCGGCGATGGCTAGCACCAGCGTCTTCGTCGCGGACTTCGTCAGACACTTAACCGGTGTAAACCCCGAAGAGGCCGTCAACGAGAAGCAAAACGAAATACTGAGGCACAGGCTGACGTCGGCCTACAAGATCTGCATCAAGTACAACATCGTCGGGCAGAGGCGGATGATGACCACTCCG
>NZ_JBMFKV010000363.1:0-1359 GCF_049971835.1 Pyrobaculum sp. | reverse complement strand
ACCGCCGTCGGCCTCGTCACCGCCTTTGCCTGGCTGGTAAACACCGGCGCAGTCTTCCTAGAAGGCGTACTAGGCGCCCACATATTCCTCGCACTCCTAACCGCCCTATGGGCCCTCGGCCTAGCCGCCGCCGCCCTGTGGCATGCACTAGGCGTCGAAAGCGCTGGCAGAGAGCTCGAAGAACTCACATAACCCCACAGCGGCACCCTCAAAGAGGCGCGGCTAAAATACGTAAACTCCCACGGCGGCGCTTGAGGGCAAGCAAGACGCCCTCCAGATCCTAACCAGCGCCCAGGAGCAAGGCGTCCTCCTAAAAATAACAAAGGCAAAGACACCCCACCTAATCATAAAGTGGGAGGATCCCGAAGCCAAAGAGACAGCCGCCAAGGCGGCCAAAGGCGAGGAGGAGCCCCCACTCCTCAAGAAAATAGAAACCAAATTCCCCAATAAAGCCCTCTAAACTTTTAAACCCACACCCCCCACCAAACGTGGGCCTCAGAGAGGACTTCCTCCGCCTACTCGAACAAGACAAAGACTTCCGAATGGCCGTCGCCGGGTACCTGGGGTACAGGGAGATACTAGAGCGGCTAGACAGAAACGAGCGGCTCATCGCAAGACTACAGCGCCAAGTAGCCAAACTACAAAAACAAGTAGACAGAATGCAGAGACAAGTAGACAAGCTACAGGAGCAAGTCGCCAAGATGCAGGAGCAGGTGGCAAAGATGCAGGAACAGATGCGGAAAATGCAGGAGCAGATGGACAAGTTGCTGGGCCTCTACGGACAGCTGGCGGCGGAGGTAGCCGCCGTGAAGACGCGGCTGGACAAGCTGGAGAAGAAGGTGGAGGTCACCATCGGCACCATGGGCCGCAGGTGGGGCCGCGACCTGGAGCTCGCCGTCTTGGAGATTTTCAAAGAGGCGCTGGAGGAGAGGGGCATAGAGCCCGGGCGGGTGGAGAAGCTCAGATTTAAAGACGTCGACGGGAGGTACACAGGCACCCCCGGCCGGGTCTTCGACATAGACGTGGTGGCGAGAGACGGCGGCCTCTACGCCGTGGAGGTCAAGTCCTACGCAGACCTCGAAGACGTCGAAGTCCTCCACGACAAGATACCCATCGTCGAGAGGTACTACGGGAGGAAGGTATACAAGGCCTACCTCGTCGCCGTCGCCATCGAAAAAGAAGCCGTAGACAGAGCCAGGAAGCTAGGCATAGAGGTAATATACGGCTCCACCACCCCAGACTAGCCCCCCCGCGCAGCCCCCGCCCCGGCGACCTTCTAGCCGCAGTCCCTCGGCTCCACCCTAACCGCACTGAGACTTACCTCGCCTGTCTGGGGATGACGGTGTACGGCCATCTGGC
>NZ_JBMFKV010000362.1:0-1370 GCF_049971835.1 Pyrobaculum sp. | reverse complement strand
CTCCGAGTTCTTCAACACCTTCGTCATGCAGGAGGCGGAGCAGGCGGCGTGGCTCACCATGGCGGCGCGCCTCGCCACGCTGGTGGCGTACATTATCTACCGCACCGAGGTGAAGATCCTGCGCGGCGTCGGCAGGAGCATAGCCGACTACCTGCCGGGCATGATGCGGCTCATAGAGGCGCTGAGCGACATAGAGGCGGTGAAGGACATCGTAAAGAGGGGCCTGGCCGAGCTGGACAAGAGCACTGTGCCCCCCTCGCTGAGGGGGGCCGTGGGCGCCGCCGAGAACTTCGTCAAAATGCCGCCGTTCGGCGACGTGTACAACTCGTACGTAACCGCCATGTCTATGATAGTGTCGCGGCTGAACACGCCGAACGTCGACAAGTCACACGACGGAGCTTTTCTGAGGCTCAGCAGACATGCAGTCAGAGAGGCGAAGCACCTCAGGCCGCTGAAGGCTGTGTACATCTGGCAGTCCGACCTCGGCACCGCCGTGCGCGATGTGGCCACGGCGCTGATCCAGTGGGCGATTGCGCTGAACTTTAAACTGCGGGCGCAGCTGAAGGCGAACGGGGTTGAGGAGCCGCCGATGATAGTGTTCCTAGACGACTTCATCACGCTGGGCTACATAGAGGTAATGGCGAAGCTCCCGAACGTGGGGCGCTCGGTCGGGATGTGGTCCGTCGTGACTGCGCAGACTACGAAGCACCTCACCGAATACGGGCAGAAGAAGGAGAACGTCCTCGCGGCCTACAACACAGTGTTCGCCTTCTCTGTCACAGACGCCGACAGCGCAGAGTATATAGCCAGGCGCGTAGGCGTGCTTGAGCCGAAGTGGAAGCTGTTCGACAAAACCCCCAAGAGCGAGGTGGTAGCCAGGGCGGGGAGGGTAGACGGCTCTATCTTAGACGTGCCGCCGGGCACGGCCATTCTGCTGTCGTCGAGGCCCGTCTACAAGAGCAGAAACGTCGCCATAGTGAGGCTCTACGACCCGCGGCCCAAGCCGTGGGACAAGCTTAAAGAGCTCTTCCGCAGAGGGGGGACATGAGGTACTTCAAGCTGAACGCAGTCTCGGCGTCGGAGGCGGCGTCTGTGCTCACGGCTCTGCGGGGGACTGTGTGTATAGACGCGATATCTGGAGTTGTCTTTATGGACAGAGACCCCCTCAGCCGTTGCGGGCAGACCAGAGACAACCCGACGCTCGCAGAGCTGATGAGCCCGCCGGCCCCCGACGCGGAGTGCGCCAAGCTGACGCGCGTATTGATACCTGTAAGCGTACAGCCCCAGAAGTACAGCGTCTGCAACAAAAACGTAATGGGGCTTCTTGAGAGGAGGTACAGAGTCGCCGCGAGGGAGCAGGTGGAGACGGC
>NZ_JBMFKV010000361.1:0-1375 GCF_049971835.1 Pyrobaculum sp. | reverse complement strand
TCAACCCCAACTTGATCCGCTCTGCAGATGCGGCACTAACGACGCCAGCCCACATGCCCCCGCGGAGGCCGTCGGGCTACCGAAGCCGCCAGCCACAGCCACTCCTGCTCCCGGCGCGGCGCACCGCCAGGCGGTTTAACGCAACTTTACATTAGCCGGGGGCGTGGTGGATCGGCCACGTTCAGCGTCGCCATCTCGACACGTCTCACAGACTCTACACATATCACACAGCCGCGTCTATACGTGAGGACTTGACTTGTAAAGGTGATAGGCGGGGTTGGACCGACGAGGCGCCACACCACCTCATCTGCGCGGATTCTCTCAACATGGTGTACAAAACCGGTAGAAAGGTCGACTCCACCACCACGAAGGTATACATCCACGAGAGGTGGCTAATGCCCCTCCCGGCTGAGCTGATTCGAAACAACCGATGTCTTCGTCATCTATAACAGAGCCCAGCGCGGTTTGGCAACTGATAGGGATGATAGGCACCTTCAACTCAAAAGATAATCCACAAAAACCTTTGAGGGGGACTAGCTATAATTAAGATCTTATGAGTATTAGCCATAATCGATTAACAGAGCTTGGATCATATAGCTTTTTCGTTATCGTAATCTTAATGATATATAAGTTGTCGATTTTTTGAGTGGATTCGGTGAGATAGAACGAGGATTCGAAAAAACCTATAGAATACAGCGTCGCATTATAGGTTTTGTTATTATAAGTTATCCGATAGCTGTAGGCCTGTCCGCCGGTGTACGTCACATTGCGCGGCTTTGGAAGAAGTTCAACTTCTATACCATTGGCTTTAATTTTCTGAGGACTATAGACAAAACCTTCATAATATACATATAAGATCAAGTATTTATATAGTGCATCGCCTATAGATATTGTACTCTCGTTTATAAACATAGCATTTAATATAAACTCCCTTGTAAAAAAGTCGGGAATTGAGTACTTCCACGTCTTATTTTCCTCTGTAGCTTTTAAATAAATTTCTCTTGCATCACTTAAGATCCTCTTGGCATAATTCAGCGCGGTGAGGTTTTGACCAACGGCTGAGCTGTTGGCAACGCCCTCTAGATTCTGCTGAGGTTGTTTATGACTAAAGAAGTATAGGCCGGCGAAGCCGATCAATATTATAACGACAATAGGTATTAGGAGGAGGTTCTTGCGATATATTTTTCGGCCTTGACCTACTGGATCAGAACTTCTTATTCCACACCGCCAAGATCTATCTGTACATGCCATATTTCTTCGTCTATTTTATCGATTAAAGACTTTCCGTAATAACTTGGTACAACTCCTCTACGATTGGTTCAACCCTATCTAGCTTTTTGTATAGAAACGGATTAATACACAAAACACGAACTGA
>NZ_JBMFKV010000360.1:0-1388 GCF_049971835.1 Pyrobaculum sp. | reverse complement strand
AACCACCACGGTAAGTACCGCGCTGTGCGCCCGAACCCCACCGCCGAACAAATCCTGCAACATGGCGTCCACAGTGTGGTACCTCAACTCTGGGTTTGGATGCATCGCCACCCTCACAACCTTCGCAACCGCCTCAGACACGTTGGGGTTAAACCACCGCGGATCTGGAACAGATTGCGGGTTGGGATAGCCCTGAAGAGCCACTATGGGATCGCGACCCGTCGCTAGGAAAAACAGCAAGCCCCCCAGTGACCATATGTCGCTTGCAGTGGTAGACAAGCCGCGGAGTTGCTCCGGAGCTGTGTAGCCGCCGGGCGACTCCACCACCTCCTTAACCGAATCCCTCAAATACTTAGCAGTGCCAAAGTCCGTCAGCTTGGGAATGCTCTGCCTAAGCAATACGTTGCTGGGTTTAATATCCCTGTGGATAACCCCAGCCTTGTGGATATAGCTAACCGCCTCAGCCACCGGGCGGAAAAGCCTCAAAATCTCATCATTAGACAACGAAGCCCCCCTATACTTCATATAGCTCCCGTCGCCAGCGTACTCCAAAACCAAGAGAGCCGGCCTCTGAGGCAGACTGACAGGCAGTTGCTGAGTCACCTCAAAAGCCTCAACAAGATTCACGATGTGGGGGTGCTGGATCTTCGAAAGCACAGCCGCCTCAAATCTAATCTTCGACACATTCACAGCGGCGGAGCTGGCGTCCACATCGAGCCTCGGCTCCTTAACAGCATAGTACCTATTAGTCCCATCCATAGCCAGCCAAACCCGACCCATCCCCCCCTCAGCAATCCTCCTCACGATCCTATACTTCTTGCCAATAACAACACCCTCCTTAAGAAGCATATAAAACACTAGCTAACACTATATAACCTTTAACCCCGATATAACCGCGGAACCCGCTCAGCGGCAACCGTAGGCCACAACGCCAAAAGTGGCGTTATCCCGAGTCAATGCGAGAGCCGCCCTCAACACAGTAGTAACATACTTCCTAGCCGAGAACCCCCCAGACCTCTTTCTCCTACCCCGAACACCCTTAGTTGGGCCTCCAAGGCCCTCGTACATCATCTTTGTAAAGACGTCGGCATAAAACACCTTGTCAAGCACCTCATCCACGCCGTCAGACATGGCCACCAGCCCCACACAACCCCCCGAAATCTGCCTAACTCTAACATGCACTTCGCTCAGCCTCACCCCCAGGGCTTGCGAAATCACATTCCCCTCCACCCTATCAGACTGTGTAAGCACCTCCACGCTGCCACCCGGCCGGATTAAATAGACAGCGCTGTCCCCCACATTAGCAACCCCAAGCCACAAAGGATGACCCTCGGCCGCCACGGCCACAGCCACAGAAAGCGTCGTACCACCCCTCCCACCCAACTCCC
>NZ_JBMFKV010000359.1:0-1389 GCF_049971835.1 Pyrobaculum sp. | reverse complement strand
CACAGTGGTTTGGGGTGAGGGATTTGGGCAAGGTATACGCGCCGGCTGTGCGGGGGGAGGCGGCCTACCTGGTTGATGTGGACTGTGTAGAGGGGAGCATCGGCATTGGCGTAGACGGCCTCGTGGCGTCGGCCCATGCGATAACCAGAGTGGGCCCTGCGGAGGGTTTAGTGACGGTGGGCGGGGGCGTCGAGGTTTACGATTGGGATAAGTGTGTGGAGGCGCCGGTTGGGAAGGTTGAACATCTGCGCTGCCCCTATTTCCCCTACAGCGGGGGGCTGTCAGAGCCGTGGACCTCCGCGGAGTTTTTGGACTGGCGCGACGTGAGGACCTGGACGGACGAAAGGCTTTCAGCCGGACGCGTGACGTACGCAGTTCCCTCCGGCGTGTGGGCCGAGGCGCAGCCAGAGTTCCCGAGGTGCGCCACGCTGAAGGACTTCAGGTTTAAACTGTGCGGCGGCAGATGCTACCCGTATGCTCGTTAGGGTAAACGTCAGGTCTGGGGAGGAGGTCTTGGTGGAAACTGTTGTCATGAGAAGCGGCGGCGAGCTGAAGCACGGTCTTGTGCCTATGCTCGGGCTTAACGTCGTGGGCGGCTTAACGGGATCGGGCAAAACCGTTCTCGCCGACGCTATTTACCTAGGGAATACGTGGAGCATCGCCAAGCTCACAGATTCCGCTCATATAGTCCAGCGCATTATTGACGAAATAGGGATGCGGGTATACGACGTCAACTACACGGCGTGTTTTAGAGAGGACGAGGTGGGCGACGACGTTTGCCTCCAAACCGTAGTTAAGTCAAACGTTGCCGAGTCCGTTGCCTTCCTCCGCCGGGGTACTAGGACGGAGCTTGACGAGGAGATGAAGAATAGGCTGGCATACGCCTTGGCGCATATAATCTCCCTTCCCCACGGGCTGAGAGAGGCTTTTTTCAGCACTTCGCAACGACGAGTTGCTGAAATTAGAGAGCTCTTCACGACGTGGAGGATGTGCGAAGTTCAGATATTTGTCCCGCCCTTCATGCTTCCCGACGGAGAGGTGCCTTGCTACGTCAAGAAGCTGGAGGTGGGAATACCGCCTGAGCTACGTTTCGAAGAGGTTATGGTGGGATGGCGCCGCTTTTTGTATGCGCCCAGTAGCCTTGGGGAGGTGATGGAAGCCTTGTTAAAAACTCTTCTGGAGGTTGCGGTGAAAATAAGAAAAACGGCGGCGGCGCACGGCGTCTCGCTGCCGCCCATGCTCTACATCGACGACGCGTTTAACGGCCTCGACGGCTCTAGGCTGGTCAAGGTGGTGGAGTTACTGAACAGCGGCGAGGCGTCTGTCTACGCCGTTACGCACAGACTTGAGGCTTGGCAGAGGGCGAGGCGGGGGTTTGTGATCACGTAC
>NZ_JBMFKV010000358.1:0-1392 GCF_049971835.1 Pyrobaculum sp. | reverse complement strand
CTAGTAAAGACAAAATAGCCCAGTACGTAAATTTTAGCAGAAAATAAAACGTCCAAGCTACAGAAACCCCGCAATGACAGCACCATCTTAAAAAGGGACGCCGCGGCTACATACATAGCCCCACTTAGCTGAAGCTATTTTGTAAAAACTAGATACTTTACGTAAGTGGGAGCCGGCATCTGCCACACGACGTAACAACCCCGCTGAGATAGATCCACCAAATCGCCTTGACTACATGTGGCCAACGGCGTAGTACCTTGGGCATAGATCTTAATGTTTGTAATGTTATAAACCGCCTTATATACAGATGTACTAGATACTCCAGAGCCTCTATACGCGGTCATATTTACGTATACAACGAGGATGTCGTTTTCATTCACCAACTTTATTGAGTAGAAGAAGGAGTCGAAAGGAGGCGAGAAGCTAGGCAACGCTATAGACATATTAAAACGGTAAACATTTGGCAAGGTGATAGAGGAGATGCCAGCCCTTATCTGGTTAGCCACGGAATCAGCCAAGGCCTGAGCCATGGATACAGTCTCTTGATCAAACGCCATCTGCGCCTGCACGTTTACGATATAGGCGATCAGTACAGAGAGCAAGCCGGCGAAGGCCATAGAGACCGCCGTCTGTAAAGCATTCATCGCAACTCCAGCCTAATCGGAACTACCAACACCTTCGACACGCCGCTTAGATCTACACCCGCGAGGGCGCAGTCCCCAGCGTTGTAAGCCACCGGAGCCGTGATGTTGTAATATAAGGCGACGCCTGAAGCCCTCTGAGCCGCTGTGTACGTAATATTTAGCACCACCGCGATGTCGCCGTATTTAACAACCCGGGGCACCATAGATAAAGACGTCCCCCAACCCCGCACTGCAATAGGAGTGTCAGGCGCGTATACCACCTTGCCCCAGTTCACACCCCGCAACATACCAGCCACAGACAAGTACTGCGACTCGTATACAAACGTAGTGTTGAAAACCGCCGCGCCGCCGCACCTGCCCATCTGCGCCACGCTGTACTTCAACGAGCCAAAGCGCAGACTAGGCAGGTTAATAACCCTCTGCGCGAACGCCGCCCCCATGTCGCTCTCCAGAGAGTCTGCCACCAAGTTAAAAAACGCAGAGGCGCTACGCATCTCCACAAGAGCTTGGTAGTAGTATATCTGCTGAAGTATAACCGGCACAACGGCAAATATAGCAACCAGCGCAAACGAGGTAATTATGAGCAACTCTAAGGACTGCATGGCCACAGCGACTTAAGATTCTGCAAATTCCCACTACCTATCGACAAGACGCCGCCCTGGTGAACAACCCAGTAAGTAACTCTGTAGTCCCTAAAGGAGAAGTCAATCCTAGTTACATTCTTGCCGACACCCGGCGCTATAGGCGC
>NZ_JBMFKV010000357.1:0-1403 GCF_049971835.1 Pyrobaculum sp. | reverse complement strand
CCTCAGACATGCTACGCGCCGCCGAAAGCCTATTCCACACCTCCCTGGCATATTCGTCGTAAAGCTCGACGTGGTACATAGGCCTCAGCCCCTCGCTAGTCACGTCGAAGTGCTTAACATAGATCTTGACCTTCTCCTCCCTCTCGCCGCCTCCCCAGTGTATCTCGCTGGCTCCTACACCAAACGCCGAGAGGAACGTCACCACCTGCTCCAAGGAGGCGGTCCCCATAACGACTATGCGCCCCTCTTTGCTGATCTCCACCACAGAGGCGTCGCTTAACAGCCATCCGTCCTGTGCCTCCCGCAACGGCGGAGGCGCTACACCCTCCCTCCTCATCCTCTCGTAAATCTCCACAGCCCTCCTCGCCTCGGCCAGCTTCCTCTCCGCCAGCGGGCGGGTCAACTCGCCTCGTAGCTTGGCGCCGCCGCGCTCTTTAAGCTCCAGCACGGCAGTCTTACCGCCGGCGTATATGACGTATTTGCCCTCTCCCCTCTTCTCCAACCTCGCCTCGCCCCTTTCGAAAGCCTCCGCCAGAGGCCTCAGCTCTCCGCACCTCTCCGCGTCCTTCAGAACTCTGCCCAGCTCCACAACCAGCCTCTCCTCAAGCGGAAGCTCGCCTATCCGTCCGCGTCTGACGCTTTGCGCCCTCCCCAGCAACTTGTGATACGCTTTAGCCGGCGTATTAGCCACAAGCGAAGCCAAGTCCCCCGCGGCGAGGGCCCTCAGAGCAGTCAAACCCACCACGTTGTCCTCTACAATTGCCCTCAAATACGCAACGGCCCTAGTCCCGTAGCTGGCGCCAGAGAATCTAGACAGCCTATAGGCAGTCGCCTCAGCCAGCCTCCTCGCCTCCACCGCATCTACCTCTACCCACTCCGCTACCTCCTCTAGCCCCTTTGCGCCCTTTGCCGCGGCTTTTAGATGCACGGCGATTTTGTTAAGCTCCCGCTCCACCTCCTCCGCGATTTTCAACACCTCCCCCTCGGCCTCCACCAGCTTCTTCAATTCGCTGTAGAACTCCCTCCACTTCTCTCTGTCGTCGCCCCCCAGCGCCTCTTTCAAAACCTCGGCGGCTTCCTCTCTCGCCTTCAGCATCTCCATCAATTTGTTATACAGCTCCGGGGCGCGGCGCTGAAGCACAGCCCACACAATTAGAAAAGCCGCCCTGGCGTACTCGCTCCTCTCCTCATCGCTACGCGCCGGGTTGTACCAATTCCTCAGAGTCTCAGCCGCCGGCCCCAGCCAAGGCACCCTAACGCCCCTGGCCGCCTCCAGCTGATTAACAAGCTTCAACAGCCTCTTCTCGTCTACGTCGGCTACTCCCCTAGAAAGCTGGTCCACAACGCTAAACAGCTCCTCAAGCGCCTTGCCCACCGCCTCATTTCTCTTCTTCACAGCCTCC
>NZ_JBMFKV010000356.1:0-1439 GCF_049971835.1 Pyrobaculum sp. | reverse complement strand
GTGGCGCCCGCAACGTTCCGCGAGGTGGACGCCTTGGCGTACCTCAGGGAGCTCCCAACAGAGAACCGCCAGAGGCGGGTAATAGTCGTAGACCCGCCATACCCCACTCACCCAGCTGGCGATTCGTACCGCTATGAATGGCTGTACTACCCTCAGCCATGGCAGAGCTCGTACCTCTCGGCTGTGCTCAAGGAGGCTAGGGCCAAAGCAAGGGCTGTTGTGTTGAAGTACATGGGCGATCGCAGAGAGGAAGCCGAGCTCACAGCTGTAGCCGACTATGTTGTTATTTGGCGGTTTGTGAAGGCATATCTCTTAGTCAATAGCGGTAATGTTGTCGTGAGGAACGCCTCTAAGATCTTCATCTTTCTATCGTGAACCCGGGGCTGTGAAGACGTCGAGAGGTTGGTCGGGGTGAAGGTTGCCTTTTAAGTACTCGCCTAAATGACTAGGTATGTGAAAGTTGCGTAGCTGGCCTCGCGGAGCTTCAGCTCGCCACCCCGTGCCCCACGGGCCATCTGTTGCACGGAGACGTCCACTTTTCCCACCTGATCGTACACCCTGTCCACAACGCCGAGCCTGGCCCTGACGCCGATCCCGGGTTGCGCGTTCTCGGTTACGTGCTCGCGGGGGACCGTGAGGAAGCTCTTCAGCGGCTTGTCCTCCTCTAGGACGTCTTCGTACCAAAAAACGTAGCGGAGAAGTATCCTGTTCCTAAACACTAGTGGCGGAGGGGCCGACATATCTACGAGGTGCTTGTAGGGCCTGCAAGATGGCCTACTCAGCCTCACAAGAACCAAAACACCGCCACGTTAAATTTTTGACGGCCTCCCTCTGGACCTCCCACCGGGGCGGGCCTACAGCCCGTGTGGCGCTAGACGAGCACGATCCTCGGCCCGCGTATCTTTAGGTGGAGGTGGCGGACCCTAAACCTCTCGGCGTAGTCGACCTCCGCACTGTAGCGTCTGACGACTGCGGCCCGCGGTGCTTGTCTTTCGTACCAGTCTGCAAAAACTGTGGAGGAGAGCGACCTGTACTCTTTTGGCGGGAGGCTGGCGAGCTCTTCGGCTATGAGGAGGCCCAACTCGGCTAAGGACTTGGTGTCTCCAAGCCCCGCCACGCTATAGAGCTCGGCGTGTTCAAAAAACGGAGACGCCAGGGCACTACGCAGGACCTCCCTTGTGCGCAAGACGACATAAAACCTCTCTTCTCCTGTTGCCTCCACATACTCTACGGGAGACGCTCTCACACTGTGTGTGGTCCCTCTTTTTTTAAGTCTTTACAGCTGGCCAGATAGCCAGCACCGTAGCGCCCTAGTGGACTCTGAAGGCCAGGGCTACTAGTTTCCTGAACGCCATCTCCTTAGCCTTGTCCAGAAAACTGGCCATATAAACCTTGTGACCTCCCTCCTCGCCTCTAGGCCCAGGCGGGGGAACGAGTCT
>NZ_JBMFKV010000355.1:0-1444 GCF_049971835.1 Pyrobaculum sp. | reverse complement strand
CTGTTGCCTTAATTACTGCTATTCCCCACTCACCGTATGCGTCCACTACCTCTACCCCTAGTCTCACCAGCGCGTCTAGCCCCATTTCCGACAGCAAAGTCACGAGGCCTCTGTCCGCGGTACTTGTTTCTACTCTGGCGCCTGGCGCGAATCCGCCGTATACTATGTAGTGCCTCATAATAATCTAACTTCGCCCGATATATCCACTCTTTTAACCCCTTGTGTTGTGAAAAGTGCTTTTACTGCGTCTGGCGTGGCCTTTACCACCAGCGTCACCACGTCGCCCCAGTCTATGACCTCCTCTGCGTGGAGGACATCCCGTAACTCCTCTGCCACTTTTATATCTTCTACTGTGACTATGAGGGTTGTGCCTAGTTTTATCTCTGGAGGCCCCTTGGCGTCGTTTGTGATAACGATTATATCCCCCTCCTCGGCGGGATCGGCTAATACATAGCTATCCCCCCTCCGCACGTATACTTTTCTCATTACATTATACTTCTTTAAATGAATTTATATATTCTCCTCCCCCGTTGAGTTACAACAGAACATTGGCTGGACTATTCTATTAGCGTTTCTCCACACTGTTGGAAAAATGTTGGGGGTGCGGCTTATTTTGTTCAAGAGGCTTGTAATTGGGGCGCTGTGGTATATTTGCGCGACAAGGGAACGGCTGTGGATAATTTGATGGCGTATGTAATCTAGCCAAGTTTGTATACGGCATATATCTGGGAAAGGGAATTTGGGCTGGCATTTGGCTAGTTCTTGTAGACTTTGTCTCATCTTAGTGGCTCTAGTACCTGGGTTTAGTATTACGTATTTGTTAAGCTGACTAGTGAGGTGTAGCAAGAGGTGATGCGGTTTTAAATTTTAGTTATGCCATTGGCGTTACGTCGTGATGTAGAGCTGTGTCTCATTAAGCAGGCTGATGTGGGGTGAGGGCGGCGGTATGATTTCTGCACCCTCGGCCTCCCCGGCCGGGGGGCATTAGTCGCCTCTCGCAGTTGTATAGCACCTCCGCGGCGGCGTCTACTCTCCCGCCAGCCCTGTGTAGCACGTAAAAAGGACCTGTGCATGCGGGGCGGTGCTTAGTACGGCTCAACTCCGTCCACAGCCTCTAGCCTAATTCTTACATGTAGACGTGGCCGTGGGTGGCGGCAGAGGTGGTACCGATGTAAGATGCGGTACCGGAGATATAGAAGGGTTATACATCAGGTGGGGGATTTAGCTGGTGGAGTCCTTCTGTGGAGGGAGGGTCCTTGTCAAGGCTGATACGGGGGCTTCTTTTTGTGGAGTACTACACCTGGCGAGGTGTGGATGGGGCTGAGCTATGGAGGCCCCTGGGGGATGGCTAACTAGCTGAGGTGTCGCGTATTCGGTGTGTTGAGTGGAGGATGTGGGAGTGGGGCGTTGTTTATCGGTTTTGATTTTCGTAAAGAGGGGACGC
>NZ_JBMFKV010000354.1:0-1448 GCF_049971835.1 Pyrobaculum sp. | reverse complement strand
CCTGGTTCGAGGTGGTGGGCCTCGCCGCGTCGGAGAGAAGCGCCGGGAAGAGGCTGGGGGAGGTGGGCTGGGTGCTCGACGAGCCGCCCCCGCCGGAAGTGGCGGAGATGCGTGTGGAGAAGCTGGACGTGGACAAGGTGCCGAGGGTCGACTTCGTATTCTCGGCCCTCCCCAGCGAGGTGGCGGCGAAGGTGGAGCCGGAGCTGGCAGCGCGGGGCCACGTGATACTATCCAACTCTAGCAACATGAGGATGGACCCCGACGTCCCACTCATAATCCCAGAGGTGAACCCAGACGACCTCTCCCTCGTCGAGAAGCAAAGGGAGGGGCGTGGGTGGAGGGGGGCTGTAGTGAAGAAACCCAACTGCACCACCACAATCCTCAACCTGCCTCTAAAGCCTGTGCTGGACGAGTGGGGGATAGAGAGGGTGCACGTCGTCACCATGCAGGCCCTATCAGGCGCGGGGTACTCCGGCGTCCCCTCGGTGGCGATTGCCGACAACCTAATACCCTTCATAAGGGGCGAGGAGGAGAAGGTGGTGGGGGAGACGCGGAAGATCCTAAAAGCCGACTTTGAGATCTACGTCACGACGACGAGGGTAAACGTCGTCGACGGACACACGGAGGTCGTGTACGTAGACACGAGGCGGGACTTCGACGCGGTAGCGGTGGCCGAGGTGCTGGAGAGGTTCAGAGGCCTGCCGCAGGAGCTTAAGCTCCCCACGGCGCCGGAGAGGCCCATAGAGGTTAGGCGCCAGGCGGACAGGCCCCAGCCGAGGCTGGACAGGATGGCGGGGAGGGGCATGGCGGTGGTGGTGGGGAGGATTAGGCGGCTCGCCCCCCGGAAGCTCTCCTTCATCGTCCTCGGCCACAACACCATTCGAGGCGCCGCCGGCAACTCAATCCTCACCGCAGAGCTAATGGCGGCGCAGAGCCGCTAGAAGCCCGGCACCCCCCGACCCAAGGCGGGGTCCCCCCTTCTTCTCAAGCGGCCCTATATGTCGGCCTTGGCTACCGTTGTGGAGGTGGCCCGGCGCTTTCGAGGGCGAGCTTCACAGCCTCTCGGTGTAGGGGTGTCTGCCAGGCGTAGTCCCTACCCACGCCTATTTCTTTGTTTGGGGGGAGCGGGGCGATGGGGTCCACTAGCCTAGTTACGAGATTTTTATGAATCAAGTAGTCTACAAGTTCGCGAGGTGCCTTTAGTAGTGCGTCGGGGTTTTCCAACGCCTCTTCCAGCGCGGTTTTGTGTCTAGCTAAGATGCTTGTATCGAGCCCCCTGGACTTATATATCTTCTCAACGAGCTTGGCCTCCTGCCACCCCTCCTCGTCTAGCATCTCCACGGCCCTTGGGTTGCCCCCCGTAGCCCTCCAGAGCTTTTCAAAGTCTGCGTCTAGATTCGTCTGGACTATCAACTCTCTAAAGCCGTCCCTAGCCAAGTTCCACAACG
>NZ_JBMFKV010000353.1:0-1461 GCF_049971835.1 Pyrobaculum sp. | reverse complement strand
CAACTGATACGCCAGTCCGCCATACACCCAGATGTAGCCACCGTCAGATGATTCTTTGATCACAAGCCTCTTTTTCCTCTCTGCTGTCGTCATGGCTACTCCACCTCGATTCTCCTTGTCAATAACCGCTTGGCGTAGTCCACAAGCTCTCCGTCGTTTATAATGACTACGACGCCGCCGCGCCGCGTCTGCTGGTACTCCAGCTTCTTCACGCGGACGCCGCTGATCCTCACCACCCTGCCCTCCTCCACGGCCCTCTTCAGCTCCTCGAGCCTCTTGAGGACGGGATCCTCAGTCATAGTCCCGGCGCTTCAGTTTTTTACACAGCGCCACGACAGTCATTTTCGGTGTGTAGAAGACGACGCTCCTAAAGCCCAGCACGGCACTCAACATCAGCTCATCGACTGTATCATCCACGCCCACCCTCTTTATCAGCATATCTCTGTAGTACACCTTTACCTGCCCCTTTACCTGCCCACCGTCTTGTACAAACACGTGGCCAGTGGGGACGCAGAGCTCCGAAAGCGACAGATATCCATACAGCGCATCGGTTTCGAAATCTGGGTGATTCGTTGTGCTCTTCACAGCGGCGTTTTTCGACAGCGCCTCGATAAGCTGTCTGTATGTTACCATACCGGCTCCAGGAACCACAGAATCATCTTCTTCTTTCTCCACAACGCCACAGTGTTGTAATCAATGGCAACAGTATCAGCAACCGCCTCTACCCTGGCTATGTCTGGCGGCATGGGTTGAACATAGATGAAGCCCTCCCACCCGTCTGGTATAGCGTTGTCAACTGCGTCAATTACCACAACTTTCCTCTTCTTCAACTCTCTAATGTAGTCGTCAAGACTTCTACCGCCCAAGACCTTCCACCCGTAGCAGAAGGGGCACGACATGACATCGCTGAACACGGGGTATCTGTAGTATCTGTTCATAATCACTCCAGGTACCACACTATTGAGAACTCTAGATCGTCTGGCGCGACGTCTTTGACGTCGCTACTAGGTCTTGTACGTAGTCTAACTACTAGAGCGACGTCGCCAGGCTTTGGCTGATAGATCCCCCGGTTGAACTGAACCTCGCGACCAGCTAATTCACTAAGCAACTTGGCAGTAGCCTCGTGGCCAATGAAGCTCTTAATGAGGGGCGCATCTTTTAGCAACTCGATGGCGACATCTGTATCGATCCGCGTGATAAACATCAAACCCTCTCTAGGCACCACTGCGTTTAGCACTACTAACGCTCTGTCTTTGACGCTCTGCATCACGTCTTTCACGAGCACCTCCCTAGTGGCGTAGGCGGCGCCCCAGCCGCCGTAGAACCCGCTCATGTCCACACTGTACCCTGGTACCAGGTATTTCCTGGTGGTGGGGGCCTCAGATACAGCCGCGGCCTGGCCCCCTTCGGCCGCGGCCTTGTTTTTGTTCTCACTCATGTGAGAGAGAAAATTGGGGATTT
>NZ_JBMFKV010000352.1:0-1491 GCF_049971835.1 Pyrobaculum sp. | reverse complement strand
CTTCGTGTTCTGGGAGGGCGACTTCGTTGGGGTAGTCCCCCCAGCCCTTAGGCACTACACGGCCGACAACCCGGCGCCGTACTACGTCGTGGCGGGCTACGCAGCGGGGCTAGACGAGTTGGAAATACCAAAAAGCCAGGACGTGGAGAAGGCGGCTGAGAAGGTATACGCCCAGGTCGTCGACGGAGGCGGGCTTGTAAGGATTAGGTATGTAGATAGATACGTCGACAAGGGGGAGGTTGTAGACAGGATGGTGAAGGTCCTCCTCTACCTCCTCGAGGGCTTGGCGGGGGGCACGGCGACGAGGCGTGTGGTTGAGGCCGCCGACGACGAAAGCGACGTGTTGAGGCTGACTGTGAATAGGCTCTGCGCCAAGTGGCCCACGCCGAGGTGCGCATTCTACATCCAGCTGGCTAGGTACTACGAACGGGCGGTTGACCACATAAGGGAGCTCTACCTAAGCGAAAGCCAGCCGGAGATGTGGGTAACCTTGCTAGAGGCGGCCAGGGAGCTGGCAGAGATCCACGAGCGGCGCACGGTGGACCACATCGCCAAATTCCTCTCCACGGCGGCGTCGAAGAGATTCCACGTCATGCAGAAGGCCAAGTCTGAAATCGCCATGCTACACGCGGTGAGGGTCATCGACTACATGGAGAACTCAGCCGAGGTGTACCTAGACATGGCCATATACGACCTTGCAGGTAAAAAGCCCACACTCGGCGAAGCCGAGGCCCGTATCAAACAGCAGAGGTAAGACAGTAGTATACACCTACACCCTCAGTAGCCGGCGTTAGCCCAGAAGAGCCGCGGCGAGCTCCTCCAAATCCCTCACCACCAGGTGGGGAGCCGCGTCCAGCTCCTCGGGCGGCAGGACGTGTCGATTTACATAGACCGCCTTGAGCCCCGCGTTGGCGGCCCCCGCGGCGTCCCAGGGGTTGGAGGAGACCAGGGCGGCCTCCCCCAGCTGAACCCCCAGCCTCGCCACGAGGCCGTAGATCCGCGGGCTAGGCTTAAACACGCCGGCCTCCTCAGCTGAGAGAATCGCAGCGAAGTGGTGGCGGACACCTGCGCTTCTCAGCAACTCGTCCACCATATCCACGTCGCCGTTCGTCAAGGCCACCACGGTGTAGCGAGACGCGAGCCTGGCCAGAGCCCCCGGCACGTCCGGGTGGGGCCTTAGCCTAAGCCACGCCTCGAGTAGCCTCTGCACCTCCGCCTCCCCCAGCCCAAGCCCCAGCCTCCTGCTGACGTACCTAAGCGCCCTCTCAGTCACCACCCGAAACCTCTCATACCTACCCATCATGGAGAGCAGGAGGGCGTACTCCAACTGCTTCGACCGCCACGCCGCCACGAACCCCGCAGGGTCCGGCGCGACACCCCTCGCCGCCTCCACAAGAGACCCGAGGTCAAACAGCGTCCCGTATATGTCGAAAGCCAAGACCCTCAACGACCCAAACCCAGTCACCCCCATGCCCCCCAGCCACTACCTAG
>NZ_JBMFKV010000351.1:0-1502 GCF_049971835.1 Pyrobaculum sp. | reverse complement strand
GGCGGCTAGGGGGTATAGAGAGGTGGCTTCTGAGGCCGGCGTGGACTCGACGACGGCTTTGAGGCATCTGGAGAGGCTTGCTGAGGTTGGGCTGGTGGAGAGGCGCGGGTCTAGGAATGCCACGTACAGCGCTGATCCCGACGTGGCGAGGCTTGCCGGAGTCTTGTTAAAGTTGCGGGGGGCTGTTTAGCGGCTTTGATGCAATGTAAAGGATTTTTGTTGTAAGACATAATTTTTATTAAGTTTAGATTTACGTCTGCTTATGAGTGTTGTTAAGGTTGAGCAACCAGCAGATTTGGTGTATAGGGCCGCGGCTGTGGCGCGGCTTGCTGTGAATGTGGAGATGGCCTACGACGTGGTGGACGAGTTGGCGAGGACCCCCGAGAGGTACCATGAACTACTCGGCAGGATTTCCCGAGTTGTTTCAAAAGTGCTGAGGGATGTGGAAAAGGCGCTGGAGGAGGCGAAAGAGGAAAACGATAGGAAGGTGCTGAAGATGGCTTATAAGCTACTATTACAGTGGCCTAAGTTGCTGGAGGAGTTGTTTGCCAAGCTAGAGTCAGAGGGCGAGGCGGCTCGGGCTGTGTTAGTTAAGAAGTTCGCCGCGCTTACAGTGGCGCCGGATAGGCTGACCGTGAAGGTGGCCAAAATCCTAGAGAGGGTGTAGTATGGCATATCTGAGGGTTTCCGGGAGGTTTGAGGTGCAGGTCGCGGTGCTTACTGGCCACGGGGTGATGGGCAACTACAACATGCACACAACTGTCAGAGTCGTCCACGGGGGCAGGGTGTATGAGGTTCCCGCGCTTACTGGGAACGCGTTTAAACACTGGCACTCCGTCCACGCCGCTAGGGCCTACGAGGCCATGGGCGGCAAGATGCTGAATGAATACTGCCGGGCCGGGGTGGGGCTCAGGGGTAAGGACTTGAGTGGGCAGGACGCCAAGACTGAGGCGGAGGCGATAAAGGACTTCTGTAACGATCTTCACGGCTTCTTAATTCCAGACCAGCAACTTAAGCGGGATAGCTTGGCTAAATTCGCCTTCGCCATACCGGTGTTGAGTGGCGAGGTGCTTGAGTCGGTTAGCAAATTTGCGGTGACTCACAACAGAGTGGATCCCACGAAAAAGGGTAAAGAGACGGAGATGATGGTGTTTAGGCAGGAGTACTCCTCTGGCCACCTCTACGGCTTCGCGGCGTCTTTTGACCTAGCCTATCTGGGGGCGACGATGTACGACCACCTGGCTGGCAAGGAGGGCGGCGTCGTGTTGGATGTGGATGAGAGGGTGAGGAGGGCTAAGGCGGCCTTCGCTGGCCTTCTTGCAGTGCTGGCGGGTGGGTTCGGATCCAAGGCCGCTAGGGCTCTTCCCATAACTGACCTCAGGGAGCTTGTCGTGGCTGTGTCGCCTCAGCCTATTCCGCCTCTTGTCCACGGGGCTTATCCTGACTATGTGGCCAAGTCGCTTGATGTGTTGGCGGCATATCTGGGGGCCGTCGGCGGTTCC
>NZ_JBMFKV010000350.1:0-1511 GCF_049971835.1 Pyrobaculum sp. | reverse complement strand
ATGAAGCTTGAGGTAAGCCTCGACGCGCTGAGGCGGGTCCAGCCTCGCCACCAGCAACTCTACTAAAAACTCTTCGAGATCGCGCCCGCCAGCCGCCTTCCTAAGGAGATCGGCTACCGGCTGTGAAATCACCACAGCCACGTAGAGACTGGGAGAAAACCTAAAAAATTTTTTGGGAAAAAAGGCTGGTTTAGGAGGCGATTACCCAAATGGGCGGCGCCGTGGCGTTTTTCAGCTGTATGTTCAAAATCGCGGCGATTGTGGCCCCCACCTGCGGCATCCAGGCCTGTATGCCCTTGAGTTGCCTCAGCTTCACCGCCCTCCCGCCGTAGATCCCGATTATGGACCTCAGCTCGCCCCACGTCCCGATGTCGTCGTGGCAACCCACCGTCTGGAACAGCGAGGGGATCACCACCACGTCGTCGCCGGTGGCTGTCTTGTCGTAGGCGCAGTACCCGGGCTTAACTGCTATAATCACGTCGCCGATGCGCCCAGCGGCGCCGGGGCCGTCTAGGTACATGGAGCTGAGCTCGTTGCCCTCTATCGCGGCCAGCGGCTTGCCGCCCGCAGAGCGCCTAGCCACGGCGAAGGCAATCGGCCTCTCGCCGTTTGTGGGGTCTACAATAGACGTCACGGCCTCAATCACCTTGTTGACCACGTACTCGTAGCTGGCGGGGTCCTCCCTAATCCTGGGGTTGACGTAGATGTACCCACCGTCGTAATACGCTACCGACTTCTGCAGGTCAACCTTGCCGTCGGGCCCGACGACGAGGAGGCCCGCCTTCCTAAGCGCCACGTTTATCCTCACGTAGGCCCTTATCCCCCACTGGCCGTGGTCGCCGACGACGATAAGCACGTCGTTGGGCTCAAGCTTCGACATCAGCCTCCCCACGTAGCTGTCGATCCTCTGCCACATTCCGAGGTAGGTCTTGACTGCCCACTCCGCCAGGGTCTTGTTGCTGTACGGCATAGACGGGTCGAAGAGGCCTAGGATCAAGTGCTCCACCGGGTCGGGCGTCACGTCGTAGCCAGTAAAGAGGTCGAAATTCACGTTTTCAAACATGAAGAGGTTAGTCCTCCAGTAGTAGTCGACGGTAGCGTTGATAACCTCCGCCACGGTCCGGAGGTCGGTCTTGGCCAGGACGTTCCACGACACGTGGTAGATGTCGATGTAGCCCTTCGCCGCAACCTCCTCCCAGTACCTCTTCTTAATCTCCTCGGGCCCCATGAACCACGCAACGGGGGCGTTGTAGACCAGCTTATTGCCGATAAATACCTTGACCTTCTTCTCGTCCAGGCTGAGCGGCTTCAGCATAAAAGCCACGCGGTACGTGGTGCCCCTGTACTCAACCTCGGTGTCCACCGGAAGCCACTGCCCCTCCCTCACCTTGCCCAGCTCCACAGTCCCCTTGTACAAGTAGAGGTAGCGGGCCCCGCCCTCCTCCCTAACCACGCCGGTGAAGGTGGTGTTCCCCACCGTGAACGTGAACTGGTACAGCCCGCCCGACGCC
>NZ_JBMFKV010000349.1:0-1522 GCF_049971835.1 Pyrobaculum sp. | reverse complement strand
TTTGTTTCTTTTAGGCTGAACGGCATATCGTCTATCACTAGGTACGGGTAGAAGGCGCCGTTGTAGCTGGGATCGCCCCACGGATAGAATGCAATACCGTCGGCGTAGTCTAGATCCTGCACCTCGCAGTAATTAGGCGGGGAGAAGCGGTTATACACATAGACCCACTTGGTATACCTCAACTCGCCCAGGATCCCGATGTATACGACTCCATCGTCGTATAGACTATCGCCAGGATAAACGGGACCGCATCTCCCTCTTAAGTAATCCCAGAGCCGGGCCGGTGTAGAGTCGTACCTAGAGTTATATACAATTCCTGACACATCTATAAAATCTATGCGTTGGGAAATATCGCTGAGTGTAAAGCTTATTCCAGTAGCTAGCGACAGCCTCAAGCGCGGTAGCTTCAAACCGCGTACCTTCACAGATATGTCAAAACTGAGAGATGTTGTTGTGGAACTACAAAGGTATATCCACACATCAGTTTGCACTCTTTGAATCTTCGGCCCGGCGTCGCTGTCTAGGTATACTGTGGCTAGTGGGGCTATTACGGTGTCTGCAAATGTGGAGGAGGCCTGGGCCCAGTAGTAGCAATAAGTGTAGGCGCTTCCCGAGTAGCAGTACTCAAACTGCTTGGGGTTGCGCGAATCGTAGCACGGGCTCGTGTCTATAGGCGGTGTCCCCGGCCACGCGCTTATCTGCTGGGAGGCGTCCTCATCTAGCGGTTGTTCTATCTTGTAGATGGGCATGAACTCCCGCTCGACCACCACGCGCCTTCCTCTAACTTCAGAGGGGTTGAGAGGGACGGCGAATATGTCTGTGTAGACCTCTAAAATCTTCTTACTGCCTTTCTCTGTCACGTTAAAAACCTGGGCAAACACTAGCAAGCCTAGCTCCACCTTAACCCCCCTCACGCCCCCGTACCCCAGCCTGTTAATCAACCTCTCCCCCTCGGCAACGAACCTGCCGAGCGGCACCGTCCTTCTGTGGGATCCGTTGCCGAGATAGAGCCACCCACCCTCGCCCGGGGCGTATATAAATGCGGCGTGTTCAAGACCCCTCCCCCTATGCTTTAAGACTATCTGGATTTCCTCGGCGCCTTCTCTTGACTGTTGCACCGTCACTTTGACGCCGAACTTGTCGTAGACGGCGCCTCCCCGATTCGCCGTTGTGAATGACAGCAACGCAACTAAAGCCAGCGCGAAGCCCACAGCTATCCACCCTAGCCGAGTCATGTGGGTAATAACTTCCGCTATTTATTCTTACTTTATACAAAAAATTGAATTAATCGAAAGATTGCGATTACACCACATCTCCCCCTCAGGCGGCCCGGGCTGTGGAGAGAGGCGTAGACCTCGCTGGCGGGATCGGGGCGGCTGGGTGCGGGGTGGGGTGGAGCCGTAGCATCGGCGCTTCTAGTCGCTGGAGATGTATTTAGGTTCCTGGGGGGTGATACACAGCTACCGCTGTGGCGGCCGCGATTTTTATATAGATCACCAACATGTCATAAATCACGTGGCGC
>NZ_JBMFKV010000348.1:0-1523 GCF_049971835.1 Pyrobaculum sp. | reverse complement strand
GTAGTCCTCCCGGTCACCAGAAGGCTCGCCAAGAGGGGGCTGAGGGCTGTGGCCCGGAGGGCCGCGGCTAAGGCGATTTGGAGGGGGAGGGGGAGGTACCGGTGCAGAGCCTTCGGCAGAGGCGGGGTGCTGACGAGGATGGAGCTTGAAGTGGAGGCGCAGCACGGGCGGGGGCGGCTCCAAGTCTACCCCTGGGCCCTTGAGAGCGGGGGCATACTGTACGACCTGCCCAGGGCTATCCCCATCTTGAGCCAGCAGGCAAGGATTTTCTACAAGAGGGTCTTGGAGGAGGCCAAGAGGCTGAGCGGCGCCTCTAGAGTAGACGACTTGTTTAAATTCCTCACGTCGCCGGCGGAGGACCAGAGGGGGAGGCCCGCCGTCATGTACGAGAAAATCGGAGCCTCCCTGGGCCTCCACGCAAGCACCATGGAGAACATCGTGAGGGCCCTCCTGGCGCTGGTGGAGACCGGCCTCGTGGACGTGGAGGGGCCGGGGTTCAAGGTGGCGGAGCCCCCCTACCGCCGGGCCCTCGCCGGCTACACGGTGGTGGACATATCCGGCCTGGGCACCCACCAGCAGAGGCTTGTGGTCTACAGAATCCTCGACGCCGTCTACAAGACGGCGAGGCCCGTCACGGCTGTCCTCATAGACGAGGCCCACCTCTTCTTCCCCCAGACGAGGAACGAGGACGAGCAGGCCTTCCTAGAGGCCCACCTAACCCGCCTCACGAGGCTGGGGAGGGCCAAGGGCATCGCCGTGGTCTTCGCCACCCACATGCCCGACGACCTAAACGACGTCGTCATACAGCTCGCCAACACGAAGATAGTCCTCAGAAGCGACCCCCGGGTCTTGGAGAAGCTCGGCGTCCCCCCCGCCGAGAGGAGGTTCCTATCAAAGGCGGAGAGAGGCGTGGCCTACGTACAGAGCTACGCCTACAGACACCCCATATACGTAAAGGTAGCCAAAAGGACGACCCACCTGGGGTGACGTGGAGCGCAGATTCCTGAGAGCCACCTACGCCCTCACCCCCGGCAGAGACCTGGTGGTCCAGGCCCTAACCTCGAGAGTCGCCAAGCAGGCGGTGCTCCAGTGGTTCACCTACCCCGGCGCCGGCACCCCCCAGCCCGAGAAGCCCCTCAAGTTCTCCTACCTCCACCACCAGGGCAGGCCCCTCTGGGGAGACGGCGAGGCCCCCGTGGCGGTCCGCGGAGGCGAGGCCTACCACTTCCAGGTAGTGGCAGACGTCGAAAGGCTCGGCGAGGACCTGGCGCTGAGGCTCCTCCAGCCCCCCCGGGAGGTCAAGATATACGGCGCCCCGGCCCGCCTAGAGCTGGCGGAGGCCTCTATAGAGGCCGCCGCCCCCCTCCGCCCCGGGCGGTACGTCACCGTGCGCTTCAAAACTCCCACCCTCCTCCAGTACCCCAAGCCCCCCCGCGTCAAGGCCCCAACCACCCACACCCTCTACCCCCAGCCCCGCCTGCTCATCCTCAACCTCATCCAGCGGGCGAGGGCCTACGGCGTGG
>NZ_JBMFKV010000347.1:0-1525 GCF_049971835.1 Pyrobaculum sp. | reverse complement strand
GCCGAGTTGCCCATAACCATCGGCAGAGGTGAGGACTACGAGCGGGGAAGGGGCAGGTTAGCGCTTAAAAAAGCCGCCCAAGGCTCGGAAACGGAAGAGGAAATCCACGTGTTTAAGGGGGTATACGCAAGATTCGGGTGCAGATCCGACGAGGAGGACTGCACCAGCCGCAGACACGTGAGACTTGAGCCCAAACCCGACGGCATCTTGGTAATCAACGAGGGGAGATACCCGATATACATAGACGGCGACGAGGTGCCGCCAGAAGGTACCAAACTTGTCAAAAGCGCCGTAATACAATTACCAGGCATATACACTGTAGACGAGAGGAGGGCCAGAATATTAATAAATATGCCGCAACCTCCCATGCCTTCTGAAATCTGTAGAATAATTCAAGACTCCCTCACATCCCTTGGCCAATTTATTGACCATGTAAAAAATCTAGCTCTACAACCCGGAACAAGCGCTGAGATAGAAGATTTAAAACAAAGACTACGCCCAGAAGTGGCGCATATAAAAGGCCGCTTCCGAGGACTTGAACAATATGCCAAAGGGAGGTATCCGAATATTGCGGAAATCGCCAGCGGAGTCTTGCGGGAAATTGACACGCTAGAAGACTTAATACTGGGCCTACCTCATCTCGCGGCAGTCCTCTCAAAACTAAGCGAGCTACACACAATGCTAGCGCTACAAAGAAAAGAACTCTGCAGAGAATAGCTCACCTTTCAAAAATCTCCACAACTCCCGTAATATGCGATCTTTCCGCGGGATGTTTGGCAAGGGCTGTCTTCACCACCGCGCCCAGCTCCTTTACCTGCTTCTCTAGCTGTTCGGCGCTTTCTCAACAGCCTCCCGGCTCCACTCCCCACCGTCTATCGGCTCTATCCCGAACAGCCAGAGGGCTGAGTTGCCGAGCTGATACACATTACGTTTTCCATTATATGACTACTGAGGTTGTTACCCGAGTTAATACAACAAGGCCGGCATCTTATGGATCTCGTCTTAAAGGCGATCCAGATCGAGAACCAAAAGGAGTGAGGTGGCCGCTACTCAATATTGAACTTCGCACGCCTCCACAGCCGCCGAGAGCGCCTCTACGTTACATGTTCGTAGCCGCTGTGGGGTCTACCTCGGCTGAACTACCTACAGAGTCTGTTTTTCTCCAGTTCTAGCCTATCGTGGAGATTTGTCAACCACTTCAGAAGCGCCTCAGGAGGGGGGTTGAGGCTACTAATCAGATCCTTTATGTAGTCTATTTTCACAAGAATCTCGTCAACAATCTCCACCACTTCCTGGTACCTCCCCTTAGCGTATTCTTTCAGAGCTCTGAAGCTACCCTCCAGCTCACTTACGTCTAAATAGAGCTCATAGGAGAATTCTTTAATATCTACCATTCTTTTAGCCACTATCTTCACATGTTCAATAAACTGCCCAAGAGTTTCAATAGCCTTCTCAATTTTTCTACATATCTCAGGAACGTAAGGCGTAGGTTCTACTTCAGTCTCCTCCCTCCCCCGTCCTGATC
>NZ_JBMFKV010000346.1:0-1526 GCF_049971835.1 Pyrobaculum sp. | reverse complement strand
GGTGACCGTGGCGAGGGAGAGCGGGGCTAACAAGGTGGTTGTCGCCTCCACTGGCAACACCGCGGCGTCTGCGGCGGCTTACGCGGCTAGGGCTGGGCTTAGGTGCTACGTGGTTCTGCCGAGGGGGAACGTGGCGAGGGGTAAGCTGGTGCAGGCGGCGCTTCACGGTGCGGAGCTTGTGATGGTAAACGGCTTTTTTGACAAGGCGCTGGAGTACGTGGTTAACTACGGCACTAAATACGCCTACCCCCTCAACAGCTTCAACCCGTGGAGGCTGGAGGGGCAGAAGACCCTCGCTTTTGAGGTGTATGAGGAGCTGGGGTGTCCGGACTACGTGGTGGTGCCGGTGGGGAACGCCGGCAACATATCTGCTATCTGGAAGGGGTTTAGGGAGCTGGCCTCCCTGGGGCTGTGCCGCAAGCTTCCCAAGATGGTTGGGGTGCAGGCGGAGGGGGCGGCGCCGCTGGCGGACGCGTGGGAGAGGGGGCTGGACGAGCCTCTATTCGTCGACGAGCCGAGGACCGTGGCGTCGGCTATCAAGATCGGGCGGCCTATCAACTGGCCTAAGGCTCTGAGGGCGGTGAGGGAGTCGGGGGGCTTCTTCGTGAAGGTGTCTGATGGGGAGATTATGAGGGCGCAGAGGCTCCTGGCGACTAGGGACGGCCTGGGGGCGGAGCCCGCCGGGGCGGCTTCGGTGGCGGCTGCCCTGAAGCTCGGCCTCGGGGGGACGGTGGTCGCCGTGGTCACCGGACACGCGTTGAAGGACCCCGACGCGGTGGAGGTGTCGGCTAGGGAGGTTAGGAACGCCGAGGAGCTCGTGGAGCTTTTGGAGCGATGAAGCCCGTGGTTAAGATCGGGGGGTCGCTTCTCCGCTCCGCGGCTGACTTCAAGAGGGCGGCCGCCTTCGTCGCGTCGTACCGGGAGCCTCCCGTGGTCGTCGTCTCGGCTATCAAGGGGGTGACGGACATGTTGCTGGAGCTTGAGCGGACTAGGAGCTACCTACTCTACGAGGAGGTTCTCCACAGACACCTCTCCGTGGCCAGGGCGCTGGGGGTGGAGGAGGCTGTGGCCCCCCTATTGAGGGAACTGGAGGCGGCTCTGAAGGCGCCGCGGGGCCCGTGGTCCGCAGATCACTTCGCCTCCTTCGGCGAGAGGCTGTCGGCGAGGATTCTCCACGGAGTTTTGGCGGCCATGGGGGTGGAGGCGGGGCTGTTCGAGGCGCCGGTGGTGACGGACAGCAACTTCGGCAACGCGGAGCCCCTCCGGCTGGAGCGTAGGGACGAGATCGCGGAGCCGGGGGTGGTGGCGGTGGTGACGGGCTTCATCGGCAGGGACGGGGAGGGCCGCTTCACGACCGTTGGCCGCGGGGGTAGCGACTACACGGCCACCTACGTGGGGAAGGAGATCGGGGCGAGGAAGGTGACTTTGGTGACCGACTCGCCGGGGGTCATGACGGCGGATCCGCGGGAGGTGGAGGAGGCCTACGTCCTGCCGCTCCTCTCCCTCCAGGAGGCGGTGGAGGCGGC
>NZ_JBMFKV010000345.1:0-1528 GCF_049971835.1 Pyrobaculum sp. | reverse complement strand
TGATTTAAAGGCATTTCTTTATTCATGTATGAAGATCGCTCTTCTGAGGAATTTTAAAAATTACAAGGTGTTCGAAGAGGCCGCCAAAAAATATCGCCATTTCGTAGTTGCGTATTCCGGCGGCAAGGACTCCACGGCCGTGGCCATATTGCTATACCAATGGGTCGAGCAAGCCAAGCCAAGCATAAAAGTAACGCTCCTCTACAACGACACACTAAGCGAGGTCAACGCGCTCGAAGCATGGGTTAGATACTTCACACAAGCCTATACGGAGAAGATACGGCGCCATGTCGACATATCCGTACGCTTCGTAACCCCCGAAATCACCAAGACCTTCTTCTGGAGAGTATTCGTTAGGGGCTACCCAGCTCCCACTTTCAGATTCAGGTGGTGTGTCGACCACCTCAAACTAGAGCCTATGACCAACGAAGTGAAGAAGCTAGAAAACGCCATAATCGTCACAGGACAACGCGATGAAGAAAGCGGAGCCAGAGCCGCCTCTATGAAAAAAAGCTTTGGTAGCTGCGCCCCCGGCACCTGCCTCGGAGCCTACTTCTCACTAAACGGCGAGGTACCGAAAATAGCCCCTATCAGATTCTGGACGACGCAAGATGTCTGGAGGTTCCTCCTACACCAGAAGGAATTCGACATAACGCCGCTAATAAGACTCTATGGCCTAGATACCAAGACACTGATAGCGCCAGGAGGCCGATTTGGCTGTTGGCACTGCACACTGGTAAAGATTCACTCAGGTCTCTTCTTCGGCGATAAGAACTACGCCTATGTCGAGGCGCTCAGGCTGATATACAAGGCAGTCTCAGATCTCAAAGAAATGAGGGTGCCAAAAACAACCAGTGGCGGATACAGTAAGCTGGGGCCGCTCACCCCCCTAGCCCGTTCCATAATTTACCACCTAGCACCGATTGTGGAGGAGAAAAGCGGACACCGCTTCTACGCCCTCGACGAAGTAAAGCTAGGCGAGAAGAGCATGCGGGAGATATTCTATGAAGTGGATGCCGAATCAGCAGACGTAGTAATCAGACAGTATGATAGGACAGATAGGTGGATAGGCATGAGGAGACTAAGAAAAATTGAAAGTGAGTTACTACGTCAGTACATCGACAAAATACTAGAGAGAGTAAGAGCTCTAGACTACACAACACTCGCTACGCGTAGCGCCGAGGAGATGCTACAGCAACTTATTGGCTAGCCCCCCAAAGCCTCGCTCCACGCCTCCTCTACACTACGCCTAGCCATCGAGAATAAGTCATCCGGCAGATCCTCGGGCTTGTACTTCAGCGCCATGTGCAGACTGTGAATAGTCCCCAGATCTATATGCGTCAAATCGGCGCCTATCTCCGTCAAAACAGCCTCCTCCACGCCGTAAAGCTCGGCCCACCTCTTAAACAGCCTAAACTGAAAACGCAGATTAGCATTTATAGGAGTCACCACAGCACACACGCCGGGACACCTCTCGCCAAACACCTCCTCATCTCTCAGCAAAACCCACTCCACCCTCCCGTAAAGC
>NZ_JBMFKV010000344.1:0-1529 GCF_049971835.1 Pyrobaculum sp. | reverse complement strand
GTTGGACAGGTGGAGGGGGAGGAGGGTTCTGATCTTCACTGAATACGCGACCACGGCGGAGTACCTCTTCCAGTCTCTTGCCAGCGGGTGTAGAGTCGTGGATTCCGGCGAGGGATTCGCCAAGGCGGACTGCGGAAATCTCGGCGTGATGTATGCAACCGCCAAGGCCCGGGAGAGGATAGACGTCAACGTCGAGGCCTCCCTCCTAGCCAACTCCTTCGACACGGCGGTGTTTATCTCTACCGACATCATGTCGGAGGGGGTTAACCTCCAGATGTACGACGTGGTTGTTAACTACGAGGTGGTGTGGAGCCCCACGAAGCACGTCCAGAGAGTTGGGAGGATATGGCGCTTCGGCCAGAGGGCTGACTCCGTGCTGGTGGTGGATATGGTGCTGATGGCGGGAGGGGAGCGGGACGAGTACACCATGTATCTAGACCTCTTGGAGAAGCTGTACAACATCTCGTTGAGGGCGCTTCCGCCTCAGAGCTACGGCGAGTTTGAGATTTACGAACTGTCTGAGGACCAGCTCCGGAAGATTATTGAAATAGGCTCCTCGGCCTACTTAAAAGAGGCCGAAGTCTTCACCGCCTTGTCAGACGGGGAGAGGGTGAAGGAGCTTAGGCGGAGGATTGAGGCTATACTAAAGGCTAAGGAGGAGGTGAGGTGGAAGTCGAAGGCTTTGGTGGAGAGCGGGCTCAAGGCCAAGCTGGGGTATCCATACGATCTGCGGCCGGAGCCTGGGGCGGTTACTACCTCGCCGAGGTGGAGTACTTCTCCGCAAAACAGCCTGTGTATAGAGAGTCTGTGTTGGTGCGTCTGGAGACTCCGCTTAGCCGGAGCCGCGAGATTAAGAAGGGGGTTTTTAGAGAGGGTGCTGTGGATTGGGATTTTGTTGAGGTGGAGTCTGGCGAAGTGAGAGAGGATGAGCGGGAGGAGGTGGCTAGGCTTGTCCACATGATTGTGTGGATGGATTTGAAGAAGTATCTAGACAATGTGAGGGATTTGCTCCACCTTGGCGATGTTGAGTACAAGTTGGTGAGGATTAGGAGGGCTAGGGTGGAGGGGGTGGGTACTGTGGCTGTGGAGGAGTTTGAGGAGAGGGTTGAGGCGGAGGTGAGGCGGAGCAGGAATATCGAGCGGACTGAGAAGGCGGCTGTCAACTGTGTAAGGGAGTGGTTGAGGAGGAACGGCTATGTGGTTAGGCATGACTACTTCAGCGGGCCTCGGCCTTTCGACATGGTTGTGTTGAAAAACGGGGTGATGTACGTTGTTGAGATTAAGGGGAAGTGGATAGGCAAGAGGGAAGAGCCCTTTTCCTTTACTGCAAATGAGATCGACTTCGCTTCGAGGTATCCCGACCGCTACATAATATGCACGGCTTATGTAGATAATGATAGGTGTGTGGAGCTTTCGTGCACGCCCTTTGTGCAGTTCCAGAAGGAGTGGGTACTGGAGACTGTTAGGGGTATTGAATACAAGTACAACGCTAGGAAGAGGCCTTCTTCCTAGGGCCTACCCTCAACACG
>NZ_JBMFKV010000343.1:0-1532 GCF_049971835.1 Pyrobaculum sp. | reverse complement strand
CCCTCCTGCCCAGCTCGCTTCTCCTACGATCATCGGGCTTCTGTGATACCCCAATTACACCTACGCTACGTGCCTTCGCCACTCTCTCTAGCTCTTCGTAAAGTTCTCTCCTCCCAAACCCCCACAGAATCACTCCCTCTTTCTTCTTCTCGATTTTTTGCTTGCAGTTTTCTGGACAACCTAGATTCAAACTGTCTTTATTAATGTCGTTTAACGAGTGGTACCAGTTCTCATATGCGCCTTGGATCACAAAACACATAATTTGATTAAATACGGAACGTTATATATGTGAGGCCAGAGGCGTGGCTAGCTAGAGAGGTTGCGCCTGGAGTTACCTTGAGAGATCTCGCCTGGGCGCTTTACAGAACAGGGGCATACCGACCGCCGACAACGGAGATAGAAATGACAACTCTGCGTAAGATTCAGATAAGGACTGCCGAGAGCCTAGGCAGGGGCCTTTCCAGAATAGTCCCCAGGATGCCCTACTCGCACGGGAATAGAAAGATAGGTGATATCTGGAGTTTTGATCTCCCGCCAGTATTGACGTGTCCCTACGCTACTTTTTGCGGCAGGTCTGGACCTCAAGGTCTTTACAAAGGTAAAGGTTATGTGTGTTATGATTTAAACACTGCGCGTTATAGCAGGCAACACCTCTTACGTGAATATCTAAACTACATCCACATAGTTAAGGAAGGCTATGAGTGGCTGAGCGGCTGGACCAGGTTCGTGATACGCAACCGCGGCGCGCGGATCATACGACTGCACGTGGGTGGTGATATCTTTTCGGCGTGGTATTGGGATTTTATAAAAAGACTGGCGGGGGAGTTCCCCACTACAACTTTTTACCTTTATACACGATCCTTCCCAATAATCGCGGCGTCTCCAGAGAGGCCGAGAAACCTGGTTGTCCTCATGTCGCTTGACGCGGCTAACTTCAGCTATCTGTACAAATATGGCGAGTATTTTGACAACATAACCTATCTGCTGGCTGGAGAGGAGGCGGAGGCTCAGATTCCGCTGATTAGAAAAGCCGCCGAGTGGGCTGAGAAGAGGGGGAAGAGGCTGGTGGTCTTCTTAGAGCACAGCAGACGAAAAAATCTCATAAACAAGATAGGGACTTTGAAGATATATGTATGCCCTAACGAGGTGGGCATGGAGCTGACGTGTGAGAAATGTAGAATATGTTTTACAAAAAGCTCTAATCCTCCGTGAAGTTATATAACTCTGCATTGAACATTTCTATCACCGCCTATTCATCTCGATGCGATAAATAGTCTGCACGCTACGCCAAGGACTTGTGTTAGGAATAACCACGGCATTAGAGCGGTAAGTAGTTGCTGGGCTCCGTATCCGCTCCAGATCTAGTCTCCCAAAGCTAAAAAGCTCCAACGCGTCGGGCTAGCAATGGTATATAGGGAGTAAGGCTTGGCTCTCATTTTAACCATCCAGGTGTTGGGTGATAGTTTAGGAGTTTTTGGGCACTATGTAGTAGACGCTGTGGCGGAGGATTACGGATCCTGTGGGGTCTAGGT
>NZ_JBMFKV010000342.1:0-1535 GCF_049971835.1 Pyrobaculum sp. | reverse complement strand
ATTATAAAAAGGGCGCGGTGTAGCCACAGGCAATGACCTAAAACCCATCCAAATAATATAGCATTCACCCTAGCCACGTACAGAAAATCGCCACATAGACAGGCGCCTGTGGGCGAGACTTATGCTATAAAAGGCTTGTACTCCTTAACCCAAAGCACCACCACAGTAACTACGCTTGCTAAAGCCCCAGCCAGCGATACCAAGACCGACACAAGCATCCACCTTCCTCTATATGTAGAAGTGGCCCCTACTTAGGTTTTAACGGCAGGCATATAAATCAGACGGTGATGCGGCGCGTGTCCGTGGCCTTCGTCACCTACATCAGCGCCGGGGTGGGCGGCGGGCTGTGGCGAGCCAGGCTGGCGATCTCCGCGTACCGGCGCGCAGGTCTTTCGGTTAGGCTGGTCCCGCCCCTGTCCGGGGGGCCGGCGCCGGGGTGCGGCGCCGACGTCTACCTGTCCTACCACGAGAGCTACGACGCCCTCCTCAAGGCCCTCGCCGGCGCCTTGGCCTGCGGAGGCCGCGCCGCCGCGTTGCTACAGGGGATGCCCTTCTACGCCCGGCGGGAGCGGAGGGAGGCCATTCTGAGGGCCCTCTCCCTATTTGAGCAGTTCGCCGGGGGCCTGGGGGGGCGCTACCTGGCGGCGAGGCGGGCGGTGGTCCTCAGACCCCGGCACCCCTTTAGAGACGCATTCCGCCTATTCCACCTAGTTATACACGTCTCCCCCGCCATCCCCGCCGAGACCGGCCTCGGAGGCGTCGTGCTGGACCCCGGCGTGTCGCTACCAGCGGCCGAGATGAAGGCCGCCGCGAGGGCCCGCATCCAGACGGGCGGGAGGAAACACGCCCTGTACGTCGGGAGGGCGGTGCCGGAGAAGGGCATAGTGGAGGCGGTGGTGGCCTACGCAAAAGCCGGCGCGAGGCTGGGGCGCAGACTCGTCATCGCCTCCCCACCTGGATTCGGCGTAGAGGCGGCGCTGAGAGCCGCCAAGAGGCTGGGCGTAGGCGACAAGGTAGCCCACGTCCCCGCCGCAGATAGGTGGGAGCTCTACCGCCTATACGCCTCGGCCCGCGTCGTGCTGTACCCCAGCCACGACGACTCATATTCGCTAGTCGTCTACGAGGCGCTTCTCGCAGGCGCCCCCGTCGCCGCCTACTCCATCCCGGCGCTGGAGCTCAACTTCGCGAGACGCGGCGCCGCCGGGCTCGCCCTCGCCCCCGAGGGGGATCTCGACCAGCTCGCAGAGGCCGCCGCCCAGCTAGCCGCGGGAGAGGTTGAGACAGCCCCCCCTCACCTAGTACCCCTCGAAAAAATACTAGAAGTCGAGGCCGCCGCGGTGAAAAAACTCATAAACAGCTGAGGGAAGCCCGCCGTGAGAATCGCCCTCGTCACAGACCTCGCCGAGGAGGGCTCCGGCGGCAACCAGATGTTTCTAAAACTCGCCGACCTCCTAGCAGAGGAACACGAAGTCTACCTAATAGCAGGAAGAGCCGGCCCAACAAAGGCAAAAACCCTCTGCAGCGGCACATACCGA
>NZ_JBMFKV010000341.1:0-1542 GCF_049971835.1 Pyrobaculum sp. | reverse complement strand
GCCCCGCCGGATTCACAGCGCGGCGTCCGCCGCCCTCGTCCGGCGTAGTCCCGGCTCGTCACGAAGAGAGGAAAAAGTGAATTTAAAGAGTTGCCGTTGCTTTAGGCCCCACTCTGTCTTCAACTACGAAACTGTCTCCGTATACATGTAACGAGGCGCCGTACTGCACGGCCACCTTCGCCACCTCCAGAAGCTTTGCGAAGCGGTTTTCTGCACACCTCCCTGCCCATGAGTAGAAAGGCGCGTGAATAGTTTTGGAAAAGGGGCTAGAGCTCGATGTATGGCGCACATGAGTGTCGCCAGCCGTCGAAGGCGTGCCTTACGCCTCTAGCGCCATGGTTCCCGGCCAGCCTCACACACTCAACAGCGAGATCCCTGGGGAACCACTCCGGTCAGCCCCTACACACTACCTCCCGCCGGTCCATGTATATGCCATCCAGGGTATGGAGAAGAGCCGGACCGTTGCCCAGCCCAAGCCACGGCTCGCCGCCTCCATGATACAGCTAGGCGCCGGGGGGGCGCCCGCTGTCTGGCGGCACTTCCGTGATGCCATTGGCGGGGTATGGAAAAATGCGGTGCCGAAACTCACCGAAAAAACAGCGTCTACAGACGCAACGTCGCCCAGCGCAACGAGGTACCCACAACGTGGGAGGCGCCGAGATGCTCCATGAGCTGAATTACTCAGTTCAACTCTCCCACATACGCACTTCCTGACTTCACGTCGGACAATCTACCTGATTCAGGAAGTACATCCGACGACTAGTCAGGTAGAATATAGAGAGTGGAGTTGGACGCCGTAGATGGCTTTAAAGCCGTGTTGTAGATGTGGCTGTAATCCACTACGCCTCCCTAGCCGTGGCCGGTGGATGTGTGGCGTACGTGGAGAGGGGGATGCGGAATCGCCGCTACGACCACATATACATGCACATAAGGGGGGCACTCCTCAGCCGCCAGACACGGTATGATGGCGGGTGTGTTCGTTATCCTGGCCTACACCCGAAAGAGGCACCTCGCCGAGATGTGGGAGGTGCGGCTATATGCAGTGTACAAACCGCCCCTCAACAAAAGGAGACCGCCATTTTTCCCCAGGTCGAGGCGTGTGAAGGAGCCGGTGGAGAAGCCCGTAGCCGCGGTGGGATTCGCAAAGCTGGTGGGCGTGCCTCTCGCTGGCGTCTCAGCCTACGCAACGTCAGCGCCTGCCAGCGGTAATTCAGAAAATGGCGCAACCGTGATGCATGCGGACAAGCCTCAACCTGGCGCGGCGGAGAGGGGTTTAATTCTACGTTAGGAGGTGGATAACGGTTGGTATGGGCTACCGAACATTGGTAATAAAGAGGAGGGTTGAGGAAATCCCGCCTGAGCAGTTGGCAAAATTCCTAGAGGTTCAACAGAAGTTCCAGGAGTGGGCAACGGAGTGGTACAAGAGCGGATTCAAAACGCCGATGCCAGAGGAGAATCCATACAAACGTTTTGCAGAGAAGCTGAAGTACGTCTTAAGGCTTCTACCCACGAACGGGTTGAAGAGCAACGTGTGGAGGGTGC
>NZ_JBMFKV010000340.1:0-1547 GCF_049971835.1 Pyrobaculum sp. | reverse complement strand
CTGGATCTAAGCCGTGGTCGAGTAGAAGTCTAGTAAGATCTCCGCTTCTCGTAGCTTCGTGGAGTAGATCTCTGTGTTGAAGTCGCACAGCGGCGGCCCAGCGGGTGAGTAGGTACCTGGCGACTTCATGACACCGATAAACAACGGCGAAGCGTAACACGTTGCTGGCGTCAACAGGCGTTAGGGGGAGGAGCACGTTGACTACCTCAAAGTTCTGTGACGCGGCGGCCGTCACCGTAGGCGTCTTTCCCTCTTGGTCTCTTGCGTTTGGATCTGCTCCGTGTTTTAGTAGAAGTTCGACGCACTTCACACATCCCGCCCGCGCCGCGTAATGCAACGGCGTCTTCCCGTAGAAGTCTCTTGCGTTTGGATCCGCCCCGTGTTTAAGGAGGAGTTGCACCAGCGCCTCCCAGCCCGCCGCGAGATGTAGCGGCGTTCTTTCGAGTGTGTCTCTGCTGTTGATGTCGGCGCCGGCTTTTGTCAACGCCTCCGCCACTTCTACACATCCGGCTTCTGCGGCGTAGTGCAGAGGCGTCCTCCCGTTTATGTCTCTGGCGTTTAGATCCGCGCCGTGTTTAATCAACGCGTTAGCTAGCTCGGCGTTGCACCTCTCCGCGACTATGTGTAGAGGGGTCCGCCCCCTCCTGTCTGCAACAGACGGAGAGGCCCCCCTCTCCAGCAGATACGCCGCAATTTTGTAACAGCCCTGCCAAACGGCGTAGTACAGCGGAGTCTTTCCGTAGACATCTCTAGAATCTGGACTACAGCCGTCCACCAGCCCAGCCGCCTTGTCTAAATCACAACTCCGAGCCGCCTCCACAAGCTCCAGACACTCCACATCCACAAATTAAAAAATAAAAATTAAGCCTGGCCCTCTTTAGACCTCAGCAACCTCGCCAAAAACAAAGACTGGCTAGGCAACAGACAACTCGCCGCAATGGCCGCCTTCAACTACAGAACGCCTGGACCGATATTTACGTCGGAGAACTTGCTTAGGCATCTAGGCGGGGATTATCATTTCGTAGTGGTTGGTAAGCGGAAGATAGGTGTTGATGAGAGGGGTCAGGTGCGTTTGTATTACCTAGGCTCGGAGGAGGGGGTTTTGAGGCTGTTTCCTAGATCTGTTTTAACTGTTGAGGAATCTGTAGGGGTGTATTCGGAGGGTGAGTATTTGTGGGAATTGGTGCGTGTTTACGATGCTCAGAAGGGAGAGCGTCTGCTGGTAGCTCGGATCGTGTCTGGGGGTAGAGCGGTTGTGTACGGCTATAACGACGCCTTGGTGGCCGGGGCTGTCGGCCGCGCGTGTAGTGGCGTGGTGTATCGCGGTGGGGACGTGGTTATCGGGGGCCGTGTCTTTAAGACGTATGTTATCGATTTCGACTCCTCCGTTGTTGACAGAATGGTCACCATGAGGGAGACCGGCGTTAAGTATTTAATGGCGTCTGTGGTCTCGGGTCTGTATGGGGTTGACCCCCGCATGTTGGGCATTGAGGTCGGTCTGCCGAGTGGCTTCAACGTAGTGAGGGCTGGTCAGTATGGGACTCTAC
>NZ_JBMFKV010000339.1:0-1548 GCF_049971835.1 Pyrobaculum sp. | reverse complement strand
GGCAGGCAACGCTGTGCAGCTATGTGGAGGGCCGCGCCCCTACTGCTGACGTAGTTGGGGTCGACGCCCAATCCGATGAGCAAGGCGGCACCTTGCAGCGCCCCCCGCTCTATGGCGGCCAGCACGGCTTCGCCGCCGTAGACCTTGACGATGTCGCTCCACGTATTCAACACTAGGGACAGCATGTGCGGATCCCCCACGGCGGCCAGCAGCACCCCCAGAGACGGCTTCGCGCGCGGTAGCATCTCCTTGACCATGTCTACGCACCGGTAAAAGACTGCTAGCTCAAGCGGCGATCTGCCGTAGACATCTTCGGCGTTAGGATCCGCCCCTTTCTCGAGTAAGATCTCGGCCGCCTCGGTGCTACAGGTCTCGGCGGCGAAGTGGAGCGGGGTCTGGCAGAAGTCGTCGGCCGTGTTCGGATCGGCGCCCAGCTCAAGCAACTTCCTGACGTGGTCGACCATGTTGAGCTTCGCCGCGATGTGGAGGGCCGTCACGCCGTATCTGTCCTTGAACTTTGCGTCAAGCCTCTGGAGGGCCTCCACCACCTCTCTGCCGTAGATTGCTTCGACCTCCTCCATAAGAGTGCGTAGACGGACTACAAAAAAGCGTTACAGCAATCCCGTAAGCGTCTATGGGCGACGTCTTTAGGCGTCCCGCCCTTTTGTCTATTGCGTTCCTCTGCGTACCGTACTTTAACAACAGCTCTACAACCCTCACGTGATCTATAGCCGCGGCGTGTAGAGGCGTCCAGCCGAACTTGTTCCTCACGTCCACCTAGGCCCCGGCGTCGATGAGAGTCTTGGCCGCCTACTCCCTCCACGCGTGGTGCAACTGCATATTGCCGTTTACGTCTCTGACGTTTATGTCCGCGCCGTAGCGTATGAGCCTCCTTACACAACCAGCACAGCCCGCGGAGGCAACTAGGTAAAAAGGGCGTCCTCTCGGCGCCGTCCCTTACGTGGCGGCTGGCTCCCGCCTTCATGTGGGCCGCCATCTCTCTCCCGACCGAGGTCCGCCGCGAGCACGTGGAGGGAGCGCCCGCACTTGTCCCCGGAGTTAGTATCGAGGCTGTCGGCCAGCATGGCCTTGCCGGCCCCCCGCCCGAACGGGCGGAGGCTAAGCTGGACTGGGACAACACGTCGCGCCGTTGGGCTTGATGCAAGAGCTCGACCATCAGCACTGCTTCTGTCCACTCCTCCAGCTGTTTTTCGTCCACTGTGGACAAGAGTTGCCATACCGCCTCGGCGCAGTTAGACTCCAGCTCCTCTGCGGCTCTCAGCAACATGTTCAGCACGGCGGCGACGTCTCTTTGGACCCGGCATTCCTTGGACACAGTCCCACCTTAGGCCCCAGCAGGAAGGACATCTCATCGCCGTGTAATGAACACGTCTTGGAGTTTCTGTTTGCGGACACAAACATGTTCAAAATAGACTTCGGGAAGCTGGGTAGGCCCTACGATGCGATGCGCAGAGAGCTGGCAGAGGGGTTCACCGTGGAGGTTGACGGCAAGAAGATACCGGGTACCTGCAAGAGGTGGTACACGAG
>NZ_JBMFKV010000338.1:0-1556 GCF_049971835.1 Pyrobaculum sp. | reverse complement strand
GGACTAGGGCCATGGCGACTGCGGCTAGGTTTAGGTCTTTTCTGGTTATGCGCCTCTTGGTTAGAGCGCCTATGATGCCTTCGCGGTAGCCTATGGAGGGTCTTTGGTAGTGCCTCTCGGCTAGGGCGCCGAGCTCCACGCCGTTTAGGACGTGGGGGAGGAAGGGGGGCGGTATCTGGAAGGCGGGGCCGAAGCCTATGGTTACTACGCCTTCTCTGTCTGCGACGGCGGCTATGGTTATGTCGAGGTGGGTGTCGGCGGCCTGCACCGCCCCCGCCTCTATCCCGACGCCGTGTTCCGCCTTGGGTATCTGGCTCAGCGCGGCTTTTGCCCTCTCCACGGCTCCCCTCACCACGGCTTCGAGGCCTACGGGCTGTGGGGGGACTGGGGGCCGCGCCGGGGCTGGCACCACCACCGCCGGTATGCCGAACATCTTGTAGGCCTCCTCCACTGCTCTTATCTTGTTTGGGTTTTTCGTCCCCACCGCCACTATCACGGGTGGGTAGTTTTCCCCCGTTTAAATTCTAGACAGGCGAAGCCCGCCCGCTCGGCCTCGTCTATGCCCGTGTCGACGGGGTCCTCCGGGGCGTCGGGCCCGGGGGGCGGGGTGAATAGGGTGGCGACCACCCTGGCGGGGGCGGGGCCGGGGGCCATGGCGGCTACCTCAGCCAGTGTGTAGAACTTGGCTTTGGAGTAGAAGGGGTGGCCCCGGGCGCCCAGCTCGGCGTAGAGCCTCCCCCATGGCGAGTTTTTCGGAACTACGCAGGCCACGACCCTCTGGGCGACGCGGGCCGCCTCTCTCAGCACCGCCGCTGGGTCGTCGACGAAGCACAGGGTGACTACGAGGAGGGCGCATGGGTAGGCCCCGTCTCTAAGGGGGAGGCGTTCGCCGACTCCCTCCACGAGGTCTAGGTCTCTGGGGGCTAGCCTCAGCATCTCCCGCGCCGGGTCGACGCCGGCTCTGAGGCCGAGCGGCGCCGCGAACCTCCCCGTGCCGACGCCGATCTCCACCCCGCCGCCGCAGCCCAGCCTCTCCACTGCGGCTAGTTCAGAGCGGTATATGGCTTGGTGCCTCTCGTACCACCTGTCGTAGTCGGCGGCCCTCTGTCTAAACACCTCGACGCCTCTCCACATATGGACAGTACCCCTCCTTCGCCACCTTGAGCTCGTACACGCCCTGCTGAGTCACCAAGGCGACTCTCTCTGCGGGCGGCGCCCCCTTAATCACCAAGGCGCCGTGCGACCTCTTCGGAATCACGACCTCATTCCCGGTGTGCACCACCTCGCCGTGGCCCGCGGCGGCGCTGGGGGGTAGGTGGTATCCCCCCACGTCGATGTACATGAGATTCAGCTCCCGGGGGGCGCCGTCTATACAGACGACGATGTCCCCGCCCTCCCTATATGCGTACATCGCAGCGGCCTTCGGCCAGTGTAGGAACGGTAGGAGGTCGGCGATTAGCTGGATCAGTGCGGCAATATCCACTGAGTCTCCCCGGCGTGGGTATTTATCTATTTCCAGTAGTTCTTGTTGCTGAGTATCTTCCTCAACTCCTCTG
>NZ_JBMFKV010000337.1:0-1572 GCF_049971835.1 Pyrobaculum sp. | reverse complement strand
AGGATTCCCTACGTGGGGTGGCCAGCGCTGTGGATCCGGGACCCGGCGGGGGGCTGGCCCTACCTAGCCGCCTTGTTGGGAGGGGTGGCCGGAGTAGAGCTCGCCCTTGGGAGGGTTATCCGCCGCCGCAACGGCCTATCTTCTTCTCGAAGGTGAGGGTGCCGTTGGCGTAGAAGGTGTACTCCAAGTTTATGTTCCTGTCTTTGGGTAGTAGCTCTACTGAATTTTTTTCTATGACTTGCCCCTTAGGCGTGAGACACAGGGGGACTGTGGCTTTGTTTTCGATTTTGATTTTTACCCGCGACATGGTGCAGTTGTACATAGTGACGTATACGTGAGTTTGGTCGTAGTTTACGTACACTTTATTGGGCTGGCAGAAGTCTTTGCCGCCTCCGACTGGATTCGCGTTCTTAATCTCGTAACTCCAGCTCCCGGTAGTTGCCATTACGGAGAGGGCGGCCCTATCTGCATAGACAGATGTGGCGACTGCAAGGGCAAGTGCTAAAACCACTGCAATAATTAGCCTCACGGATCTACGCAAAAAACCGTTTTTTAAAGACTGGGAAACATATGTTTCCGAGCCGCGGGGCTGGTACCTAGCAACTTAGGCATCGTATACAGGGGTAGCCCAGATTTTCCTAAAGTTCATAAATACGTGAGTGGAAAGTTTTTGTGTTTTGAGACTGCGAGGGAAATTCTACGGTATGCTGGAGAGGAGCTGGAGCGGGCGGTGAGAACTCGGGATGTTTTTCTGTATAGGAACGCCGCTGATAAGGCTTTTCTAGCTCTGGTGGTGGCGGTCAACGAGTACTTGAAGGCTGTTGTGGGGGTTGTGCCCAGTAGCCACTCCGAGAGGAGGAGGCTTCTCCGGGAGGTGGGGAGGGAGGATCTGAGGGCGTTGTACAGCAACTTGATGAAGACGCTTCACGAGGAGGCCTTCTACGAAGGGGTGTACCAGCCAGATGAGGTTAGGTACGCCGTGGATAAGGTTAGAAGCGTTATTGAGGAGCTAGAGGCTGAGGTGAGGAGGCGCCTACCTCCTTCTGGATAGCCCCAGCGTCGCAAATGCCGAGCCACGGCGGCTACCGCAGTGGCTGTGGCAACTTGTCTCTTCCCATATGCCAGGTCGGCGATCGCCACGGTCTGTGTCACTGTCGCTGGCGCGGGCCGTGGGTGGCCGCTGGCTCACTTTGAAAAAGGGGGATGGTTGGCTCGGCCGTGGCTGGGGACGTGGCTATAGAGATCTGGGAGTTTTGGAATGGTTTGTCCGTGAAGAACAAGTGTTGGGGCTGTGGGTTTTTTCGGCTCTTATTTTGTCTTTTAGTTTCTGCGTCAGGTTTGGCGTGTGGTGGCTGGCTCCGCACGCCGTTTTACTGCCTGCACATATGTATTAATATGGCTAGTGTTTTGTGGACGTGGCTGTGATTAACCCGGGAGATAAGGCGAGGTTTGGTGAGGACTCTACTGCGTTGGTGTATAGGAACGCCGAAGCGGTGGCTAGGCGGCTGGGGGTTGAGCTGGTGGTGAGCGGCGACGTGCTGAGGATTGGGGATTTTGAGGCTAGGTGGGCCG
>NZ_JBMFKV010000336.1:0-1577 GCF_049971835.1 Pyrobaculum sp. | reverse complement strand
GCCTCGCCTCCCCTGGCCAGCAACCCGACCCCAAGCACCACCAGCAGAGAGGACACTAGTAACATGGGGGTAACCCTCTCCCCCAGGAGAAGGGCGAGGTACTGGGCTATCACCACGTAGGTATATGTGAGGGGGGCCGCCACCGAGCCGCCCACTCTGTGTATTGCATAGAAGTATAGACTATCGCCTATGAACAACGTCAAGACGCCGCTCGCCACGGCGGCCCACACGCCGGCCGATGGCTTCGCAAGTATCAGGACAGGCCACATAAGAGCCGAGACGTAAAACAGACGGGAGAAGTTCACCACAGCGGCGTCTAGAGACTCCATATGTCTCTTGTATAGGAAGATCACAAGAGCCCAGATTACCGCCGCCGTGAAGACGGCGGCCAGTCCCGCGACGTCCATTTAGAGCGGCTTAACGGGGGTGGAGGCGCCGCAGGCTAGACACTTCATTACGAATATCCTCCCCTCCTTCCTCAGCTCTGTATCTATCGAATTGCATACTGGACACACCACGTAGTACCTAATAAAACGCTCGTACACGGCCTCCACGACCTTGGGAGACTTCTCGCCGTGAAGCGTAAAGACGTCCCCCTCCAGAGTTCCCGGCACCGCGAGCTCCTTCTGGAAAAACTTAGCCATGAAGTACACATCTCTGTTGAGCCTCTTAGCAATCTGCCCAAAGTTGGGGATTATCGTCTTCCGGGGCATGTTCTCCACCTCGATCTTCGGTATCTCCGCCCTGCGCTGGGCCTTAGGCGCCACCAGCTTGTACGCCCGATCTAGAAGAGCGACGTACTCGCTATCCATGAAAGGGGAAATCCACACCATTTATAAAAATTATGAAAAACTACGCCGGCTTGAACCAATACGTAATGTAGTTCTCCCCCGGCCTCCTATCCACCACTAGCCTCATCTTCATGCCGGGCTTCAGGATTTTGGGATCGGCATCTACCCACGCAGTTATATTAAATCCATCTGGCATCTTGACAATACCAACAACGTAGTCTTTATGGTGAGAGAAGCTAGCCGGCTTTACGTTAATCACAGTCCATGTAATTAACTCCCCCACTCCACTAACCTCACGCCACTCCACATCAGACGCCTTACACCTTGGACAGTCTACCTGCGGCGGGAAGTACTTAGCGCCGCATTTCCTACACTGTGTGTATAACAACTTGCCCTGTTGAAGCCCCTCTACAAATTTCTCTAGCTTATTCACCGAAAGCGTAAATCTAAGTCTCATCTCCCTCACATCTACCCACAACAACGCTCCACTTCTCGGATCTCTATAGACAGGCAACCCAGTAGATGAAATTAGCATATCTAACTGCTTCAATGACTCGCCATACATCTTCTCAAGGGTCTCAGTGACCGCCGCCACGACAGACCCAGCATATTTATAGAAACCCTCACCAGTCTTCCTACCAAGCTTACCCCCTTTCACCATTTGCAACAGCAAGGGATCCGGCGCGAAACCTCCCAACCCCATATTAACCCACTCTTCTAGGGCTTTTACTATGGTGTCTATGCCTAGTTCGTCTGCGTATTCCAGCGGCCCCTTAGGCCAGTTTA
>NZ_JBMFKV010000335.1:0-1582 GCF_049971835.1 Pyrobaculum sp. | reverse complement strand
TCCTGGGGGTAGACGCTGGCTATGTAGAACTTAGGGGAGGCCTCCTCGACACAGCAACAGCCGCCATCACAGCTCTGTATACAGTTGGCACACGTCGTAATTGGCACGCACCTAGACGGGTAGGGGCACTGCGGCTGGCGGACAGACATGGTGAAGAGGTACTTCTCGCTAACCGCCCCCTCGGCTTCTGCGTAGACGGACACGCTATATCTGCCACCGCTGTACACCTGGAAGCTGACCGGGACGTCGTTGTCCCCCCGGGCGAAGACAGCGTTGACAACTACGGGACTTGAGCCAGCCTCTACGACCACCTTGCCAGTGGCGGCTGTGGAGGAGGAGACCCTGACAGTCATATCTATCCTGCCTCCCGCCACCTCGACAGACCCGCCACTGGGGACCTGTACCCCGTTCACTGTCACAGACTTTATCTGCAGGGCTTGAGTCGGCTTCTCTCTGTACTCCGGTATCTCAACAGCGGAGTAGAGGAGGAGGTCGCGGCACGTCGGGAGCGAGCCGCCTCTGTAGATCTTGACATAGTAGGTGGGAGACGGTGGCACGGATGTGGAGATACGGACGCATGGCATGAGCGAGGGGAGAGGCCACACGCAACTGCTACCCTGCTGGACTAGCCTGGACACGCCATAGAGTAGCCTCCCGCTACTGTCGTATATCTCGACGTCTACCGGTACCTGTTGCGGGCAGTCCTGTCCGTATACCGAATACGTTAGGGTGTCGTAGGCGGAGGAGAAGCACACCTTTAGCCTGGCCTTCCTCCCAGGCCACTTCGCTGAAAGCGAAAACTTCCCGCCAGCGTCTGTCTCCCCAGCTGGGGACCCGTCTACATATATCTTGACTCTGCCCTTCCCCTCGCCAGAAATCAGGAGAGAGTTGCCCCAGTAGTCTACATCGAACTCGTCACACGAGTCGATGTTGAAGAAAGACTTCAGCGACCCGCTCTTCAGCGCAGTCCTCCCGCAGAACTTCGAAAAGTCGACGCCTACCTGTAGGTCAAGCGCCACGCCAGAGCCTGTTAGTGTGTAGCTGTGCTTGAGGAGGAAAAACGAAGTCTCCAACAGACAGTTGCAACCGTAGCAACACTGCTCAACGCACGTGCCACCTAGGGATTTGCACGTATCCGCTGAAACACAGGGCACGTACTACTTCTTAACCTCTCTTAAAATATTGCACAGGAAGCGCGCGGCGTGGTGAGGAAAGAGCGCAACTACCGGGTAGAGGAGGAAGACAGTTGCGAAGTACATCTGATCTGGCGTGGAGGCCGAGATGACTCTCTCGTAGCGCTTAATCTCTGCAAGCGACACTAGTAGCTTAAAGCTGAACCGCCTAACCGCCCTCACGACATTGTCTATATACTCCGCCGGGAGTTGCGCGATTAGGTTCCTGGCCAGCTCCAGGTTTACGTAGGCCAGCTTTTCCACCTCGCCATCCAGGGCCACCGTCGGCGGGTACTCTCCATACACCCGCCACTCTTCAAACCTTGTGGTGTAGTACAGCACCGCCATGGCGAGCCTTGGCGTGAGTATCCTAACGACACCGCTCCTTGGCAACTTCGCCACCACCACCT
>NZ_JBMFKV010000334.1:0-1586 GCF_049971835.1 Pyrobaculum sp. | reverse complement strand
CGATAATAAGTTATATTATTTATGCAAACTTCCTCCATATATATTATTCGACACAAAAATAGTCGTATTTCCAAATTTACTTAGTTTCTTCATTGAAAGTAATGACAAAAAGCTAGCTAATGAATTAAATAATCCGCTGATTAGAGAGCAACTGATTAGCCAGTCAATTTTAAATGATAAATTGGAAAATTGCGAACAGATCGACTTAATAATTCTGCGTCTTACGGATGTAACCGGCATCGACGACTTAGTTAGTAAGTTGCTTGAGTTGAGATCTGCCAGAAGTTTCATAATGCCCGTAGCCACGGGGTACAATGTCTATTTCAGTGCAGGTAAGGTATATCCAGTCATTAGGATCACGGCCCCGGGTGAGAAGAACCCGTACTACTTCGTTGTGCCGTTTGCCGCTCCAGCTCGTGAGTTTTTTGTACTTGGCAAGGTGGGCGATGTAGTTGTGTTCGACGGTGGTAGGCCGTGGTGAACAAGCCGTTTTACTACATCAACGTGACGAGGTGACGCTACTGCTGGGTAATTTCTAAAACTATTTTTTTCCTGGCGCATATATAACTCCACAACATATACGGAGCCCCACTTATGTAGTCATTACAACTATCTATCGCCCCTCCAAATACTTCATTTATTATTTGTTGTAGCTCTTGTGGGAGATTGCCGCAAGTGATTGGACTTATTTGCTGTGCGACGTCGGTTATGAGGAGGTAACCTGCTGTGCATGCGGCTACTTTGTCGGGTGACGGTGCTGTGGCTTTTGCTTTTATTGTGTAGACTCCGTGTGGGAGTGTTATTTTTATTTCCTGTGTAATTGTTTTGCCAAATAGTCTTACTTCTATGTCGTGTTGGGTGGGGATTTTCTTTACGCCTTGTGGCGTTGTTATGTATATACAGGAGGGCGCCGCAGTCTATGTAAGCCATTTTCAGTATTTGTATCTGGAGATCGTGTGTGAGGGCGATTACCGCCTCTTTTTCTGTGCCGGGTTCTGTGTTTAGCAGGTTTTGTATTGCTATTGAGAACTCGTCGGCTAGGAATAGGCGTACGTAGTCCATTAGGTAGAGGTATGTGCCGTACATGGCGGTTGAGGTGGCTATCAGCATGGCGGCTAGCAGTACGTATGAGGACCTCATCGTCTAGCTTCCACACTTTGTAGTTATTACTGCTCCGGCTCCTTCTCCGATGGAGGTGGCCACTATTACTAGTCGACAACTTTTATCTGCAAACTCGGAGGGGGATGGAACATAAGATCTTGGACTCTTCGGCGGAGTCAGAGCAGTGGTAAGCCTAACCCGGGGAGACACCCCAATCAACCTAATAAACTACGCCGCGGTCTACCAAATAGCGTCAGACGTGGGGCTGAGAGTATTCCCAGCACTCGGCAACCTCGACTCCAGAGAAGCCATCTGGTACTTCAACATCACAAACAGACACGAGATAAAGATAGCCATGTAGATGTCTGCTTTTGAGTGGACGAATGCCGTTTGTCTATGGCCATCTTTTTGGCATTCCGCCTCTACATAGATTTCGCTGATGTATTCGTCGCCTGCTTGTGATGTGGAGCGCGGTAGAATAACAT
>NZ_JBMFKV010000333.1:0-1602 GCF_049971835.1 Pyrobaculum sp. | reverse complement strand
ATCCTTCGCCTGCCCTTCGAGTCGTAGAGGCGGGATGGCTTGCCCACCGTGGCCAGCGGGACTTCGCTGGGGCCCCAGTCGTATGTCACGTAAGCTACTTCGTGGCCTCGCCGCATGAGCTCTACCGCGAATTCGTAGTACCTCCTCTCGGCGCCGCCAAGGGTGTGGGGCCAGAGGTTGCTACATATAAAGCATATCTTCACGGGGGCTGGGGGTTACTGTTTTTAATAATTAACGCCGGCGTGTGGCGTAGGCGGTGGCGGCGACGGCGATGAGGACGACGGCCATTACCTCGAGTACTATGGAGAGGGCTGTGTAGGTTAGGCGGATGTAGCGGGTGGCGTTGAAGATGGCCGCTACGTAGGCGGCCGTGGCGAGGGAGGCGGCGAGTGCGGCGGCGCCTATCGCCATGGTGCGGAGGGGCCTCTCGGTGAGCCACGTCCAGATTATGGTCCAGATGACTGACAGGCCGTGCCAGATGGGCGACTCGCTGGGCTCGGCCTCCCGGTACCTCACCTCGGTGGGGACGGAGGCGACGCGGAGGCCGAGGCGGTTGGCCATGTAGACGGTTTGGGAGGAGATTCCCATCCACACCTCGTCGAGGTGGGGTAGGAGGGCCTCTATTGCTCTGCGGGTGAAGGCGCGGTAGCCGTTTTCTGGATCGCGCACCTTGACGCCGAGGGCTCTGTGCACGGCTCTGATTATTGATATGCCGATTTTTTTGTGTGTGGGGACTCTGCTGAGGCCGAAGCGGTCGCCTACGGCGAGGTCTGCCGACTCCAGGGCTTTTATGAATTTGGATATGTCGCGGGGGTCGTGTTGCCCGTCGCCGTCGAGGAGCACCGCGTATTTAACGCCGGCTTTCAACGCGGCGTGGAGGAGGGTCTTCACGGCGGCGCCGTAGCCCATGTTGTGGGGGTGTTTAATGACCACTGCGCCCGCCTCCTCGGCCTCGGAGGCGGTCCCGTCGTCTGATCCGTCGTCCACTACAATCACCACGTCGACGTATTTCTTCGCCTCCCGCACCACCTGGCCTATCCTCCCCTCCTCCCGGTAGGCGGGGATGAGAGCCGCGGTTTCGGCTTTCGGGAGCGGAGGCATGGGCGGCGGGATGTATGCGCGTCTTGTGGCGACGTAGAGAGCCACGGCGGTGGTGAGGAGGGCCTGGGAGGCGGCGAAGGAGGCGAGGGTTAGTGATAGGAGGGCGACGTCGAACTGCCTCGTCTGGTTGAACACCCAGACGTGCGCCAGCGCCAGCGCGCCCGTGGCGATGGTGGCCAAAACCCCCGCCGTTCCGAAATAAGTCAAGGCGTGTCTCTGCAACTTGGAGGCGCCCACAGCGACTGGGGCTGTGATGCATAAAAATTTTGTTGAACTGCCGGGGGTGTGCGTCACGGTCCTGTACCTGGGCGCCGCCGGCCACGGCGGCCGCTGGCCGGTGAGGCTGGTGCAGTCGCCGGGGGATCTCCTGAGGGAGGTGCTGGAGGTTGAGACTCCTTACGTCGTAATTTCCGCGGTGCCCCTCAGCGGCGCGGATGTGGATAGGTTGCTCTCGGCGCTGAGGCATTTCGACGTCGTGGTGGGGGTGCCCTCTGGGTCGGC
>NZ_JBMFKV010000332.1:0-1619 GCF_049971835.1 Pyrobaculum sp. | reverse complement strand
GCAGAGAGTACTTCACGCCGCCTATCTCCAGAACCGCCACGGCGTCTCCATGCACCCCCTCCGAAAGCCCTAGATCCAGTAGCTCGCCCGCGGCGAAGGGCCCGTAGATCCTCCCCTCGACTAGGAGATACGCGTCGAACTCCGGCAAGGCCCTCAACGCGCCGAGGTCGTGGGTCGCCACCAGCCCAACCTCGCCGAAGCTCCTAAGGGCCTCCGCCACGAGCCTCCTCCTGGCGGGATCCACGTTCTCGAAGGGCTCGTCCACCAGGTAGGCCCTGGGCCTAGAGGCCAGGGTCGCCGCCAGCCTCACCAGCGTCGACTCCCCCGCGGAGAGGGCGTGGATCGGTTTCCTCGACAGCTCGCCGGGGTCCAGCCTGAAGGATCTGAGGAGCTCCTCGAAGAGGCGGGGGTCGAAATCCCCCTTTAGGTCAGCCCAAACCTCGGCGATCCCCCCAACCCTATACACCGCCTGGTATATCTCGGGGAGGTTAGACGAGACTCCTAACAGCCTCCTGGCTCTCCTCACCTCGGCCCCGAATATCCTTATGCTCCCCTCGTACGGCACCACGCCCGACGCGGCCCTAAGGAGCGTCGTCTTGCCGGACCCGTTAGGCCCGAGGAGAAACGCCCTCGACCTAACCGTAAAGGTCGCGCCGGAGATTATGGCCCTCCCCCGCGCCTTGACAGACACCTTCTCGAACTCGAACATGGGAGATAGAACGAGGATGGATAAAAGGTAGGCGGAAGTTCCCAGATCCGAACTCGCGCCCCACATGCGCCAAATGCCTAAATACGCGGCGGGCTTTGAGACGGTAGTCCCCGACTCCGGGCAAGGCTCGGGGTGATCCGGAGGGGCACAGAGAAGCCAGGCTGAGGGAGACCCGGCTGTAGATAGCATCCACCTTGGAGTTCCACGAGGAGGACCTCGTGGGGGGTGGTTAGCAAGCCGTTTCTGATGTGGAATGCCACCCGCACAATTCGTTGGGGAAAGTAATGAGCCGGCAAAGGAGTTGCGACCCCTACCCCCGAGAGCGGCAACCCATCAAAGCTACCGAGTTGTTATCTTCGGCACCACGCGTCGTCTCGGTCGATCTCTACTGGCTTAACAGAGGCCGTGGGGCTAATGTTCCCCGGGCCTTCCCCGGGCGTGAAGGAGGGAGATCTGCCAAGCCGGCGGAGGTGTTTGGCGGCACGGCAATGCGGGGGAGAGATGTGGCCGATGTCAAAGCCTGGGCCGTCTTCGTCTACTGTTCCTCCACCACGTAGTTCCGTAGTAGGCCGACTTTCTCCACCTCGGCCTCTACCACGTCGCCTCCCTTTAGGAATTTTCCTTTGGCCCAGCCTACGCCAGGCGGCGTGCCGGTGAAAATCATGTCTCCCGGCTTCAGCGTTATCCCCTGGGAGGCCCAGTGTATGAGTTGTTGTACGTTGAAGATAAGCTCTGAGGTGTTGCCCACCTGCTCAAGATTGCCATTAACCCAAAGCCTAAGCCCAAGCCTGTTGGGGTCAGTCACCTCGTCCTTAGTGACGATGTACGGCCCCACTGGAGCTGCGGTGTCCATGGACTTCCCCCATATCCAGTTCTTTCCGTACTGCCTCGCCGTCTTCTCGTCGGGGTT
>NZ_JBMFKV010000331.1:0-1641 GCF_049971835.1 Pyrobaculum sp. | reverse complement strand
GGGAAATCACGGAAAAAAGGGGGGGTGTTAATTTAAGCTTTTAGATGAGCAACACAGCCCTCTTCTTTCTCCTGCCTCTCCTCGTTCTCCTAACCCTTCTCATTGGCCAATAGACAGCACGGTAATTTAAGCGCTTCGCCGTGGATGAGGGGGCTCACAGCTGTGGGGCTAGGCCTGCACCGCGAGTGCCTCCCCGGCGGCCTGCTTGAAGATGGTGAGGATTAGGAGGACGGCGGCTATGAGGACGAGGAAGGCGCCTGCGGCGGCGGCGGGGTCGAGGCCGTAGACCACCCTCGCGTCGGAGCACACAGCTGTGGTGGCTCCGCCAATCGTGGTGGTTGTCCACGTCGCGCACACCGCGCCGGCGGGGGCGGCGAGGCCTGTGAAGGCCAGCGCGGAGGCGGCGGTGAGGGCGGCGAGGGACTCGGCCGGCCTCCCCCGGAGGGCGAAGTAGATGGAGAGGGCCGCCGCCGCGACGGAGAAGAGCCCGAGCACGGAGAGGAAAAAAGCCGGGTTTAAATCCTACTTAATCAGCAGAACCGCCTTGGGGACTTTGTAGCGCTTAACCTTCTTTACCCTGTGTCTCCTCACCCGCCTCATAGCCCCACCACCGGGGTCACTGCTGTGTACATTCCGAATAGGGGCACCCGACGCTCAACGACTTGTACAACGATGACGTAGCGCCCGCCGCCGAAGATGGGTAGCCAGCCGGCGACCTTTGCCAATACTATCGCGGCGACGATGATTATGAATACGACGGTGGCGAGGGATGCGGCGTTGCCGAAGCCCTGGAATACGTTGTACAGTATCGAGTTGCCCTGCCTGTATATGGTGGAGTTGCCGGCGCCGGTCGTCTGAAGCGCGCCGAGGGTGTAGCTACCAATCGCGGCGGTTATCACTACTATCACCACCGCTATCATTAGGTACACAGCGCCCTGCCCCAGGTCTCTGAATTCGGAGCTCATGAATGCGGCGAATGCGTCAAAATTTAAGCGCTGACTCGGCGTCTTCTACCCTCCCGCCCCGCCCTCCTCTCCCTCTTCCTCTCGGCGGCTGTGGAGGAATTCGAGGACCTCCTGGAGGCGCGCCGCGACTCTGCGCCTCCTGGCCTCTAGGTGGGCCTTCTCCACAGCTGTGGGCATGGCGAGGTCCGGGGCGCGGGGGACGGCGGTGAGGGTGCGGCTCATCATGGCTGGGTGGGCCACGTGCCACTGCGGCGACGATACGTACCTCACCGAGTGAATCAGCTCCACAGCCTCCACAGCCTCGTCGGTATATAGCGCCCCCCGTGTGTAGTCGTCGAGAATATATAAACAGCCCGAGCGGTGGGGGGCGAGGCTCACCTCCCTCCTCCTCACCAGGTGGACAAGCTTGGCGCTGGCGGTCACCCTCCGGGAGATGAAGTGCGTGTTGGTGGTGGTGAAGATGAGCCAGCCCTTCACCAGCGACTCCCTGGCGACCTTTACCGCGTCCATCAGCGCGGACCACACCTTGGGGCCGAGGTCGAAGAAGCCGATGGCGGCGTCGTCGATGATGATGTAGTCCCTTCCGCCTGTCTCGGCGATTTTGAGGAGCTCCGCGACGAGGGTCTCCGGCGACTCGTGCAGGTAGAGGAACTGCGCGGCGCGCTCCTGCGCCTCC
>NZ_JBMFKV010000330.1:0-1664 GCF_049971835.1 Pyrobaculum sp. | reverse complement strand
CATGCCGAGCGCCCTGCTTAGTAGCTCTCCGAGCCACTGGTTTTCCCAACATGTCAAGACGTAGCTTTTCAAGGGGGCTGGGGGCGCGGCGATGCAACTCACCACTGCTTGGACGCCGTATTTCTCCGCCAGCTCTTCAGGCTCGCCTTCGTCAATTACCACGAAGTGGTGGCTGGGGGCTTGTAGATATTCGCCTACCCTCTCGATAATGGGTCTGGGTCCTGTGATTACGGCGTTTTTCCTCATCCTCGTGCCGAAAACGCACGGCCCGGTGTACACCATGACTGGGTCCTCTGGCACGTAGGCGGAGAGCTCTCCCTCAAGCGCCTGCAACGGCGCGGAGATCGCCTCCAGCGCCGACACTGCCGCCGGGGTGAGGGCCACCTCCCTCCCCTCGTAGTAGGGAATCAGCAGGTGGTCCACAAGGTAGGCGGCCGCCTCCTCTACCTCTGTGCACCTCGGCGCGGGCCCCGGCGGGGGGAGGCCTAATTTCTTGAAAAACTCCGGCCTGCTTCACCTTCTGTAGGCCTGGGAGCACACGGCGCCTCTTGCGAGGTATTCGCAGATCATGGCAACAGCTCCAGTATCTTGTCGAATGGGTCGTGTATTGCTGATATTTTAACATATCTCTGGGCAACCCAGCGTAGATAAATCTGGCGTGTGCTCCACCCCAGGCTCACGGCGAGGTCCTTCTTGTTCCCCACCACCCACAGCTCTTTGGCTGATATGCATTTGTGGAAGCGGCAGAGCCTGTCGGCGATTTCGTATAGGGCCTGGAGGGTGTCGTGTCTAGTGAGGTCGTAGACGAGTAGGGCGTGGTCGAAAAATATGAAAATCATTTTTGAAAGACTCTCCACCACCTTTTCTACGTACTGCCCCGGCACGTCTAGAATGTAGTAGGAGCCGCCTTTTAGATAGGCGTGGTAGAAGCCGGGGCGCTTCTCCCAATGATTATGTATACGTTGTTTTGGGTGTACCCGTCTGGGTCTGCGTACTGAAGCGCGTACCACTTGTAGCTAGTGCCCCACGTTGCGACTAACGTAAACGGGCTGTTGGTCATAGACGTCAGCATGTTGACAAGCCTGTCTACGTACTGTGAAAGAGTGCCGCTGTACACGTCAAACGGCATAGCTAAACCCCAGCCGCAGTATAAAACATTTCCCCCAGCCGCGGCCAACTCAATTGTGTACAACAGTGCGGCGGCAGGCCGCCCCCCGTCAGTAAACCTGCGGTTTAAATATTTTCCGCGCAAGATTTATTAGCCTCGGCCTTTATGACGCATATGGACCGCGGCGGGGACGTCAACACAGGCCGCGCCAGGTGGCGGGACGTCTCAGTGGCGCTTTACGACAAAGACTCTGATGTGCTGACAGTCAGGCTTAGAGAGGGAGAGTACAAGGCCGTCAAGATTGCAAAGGGGGAGGTGGTCATATACGCAGACGACATGGGAGTGTGGCAGATAGACGTGCATGTGCATAAGTGGGATGACTCAGACGGTCCATCAGTGCTTTCTTCAGCTCCAGAGTACAGAACAGTGCTTGGCGTAGTAGACGACGTGCTGATAATCAAGCGTAGCGACAGACTGCCAGACAATATAATTGCCGACGACGCCTTCGTCATAATAGGTACAGACAAACACGGCCGTATCACGCGGCTTGAGGTAG
>NZ_JBMFKV010000329.1:0-1666 GCF_049971835.1 Pyrobaculum sp. | reverse complement strand
CAATCTCCATGCCATGGAGAAGTTTTTCACAAAGGGAGGTGTCCCCGTCGTCGATGTTGTTCTCTGGAATCAGTGGTTTAGGATAAACGGCGGGCATTTTATGCTCGACCCCAGGAAGACTATTGAGTTGTTGAAGAGACTTAACGTCCCCGTGCTAAACGCCGTGTGGCTTAGATACACCGACGTGGATAGGTGGAGGCAGATGGAGGAAGGCGCGACGCCTGTGGAGCTCATAGCGACAGTGGCCTTCCCCGAGGCGGATGGAGTGGCTGAGCCTATTTTGACAACTGCCCCCAGGGCTGGGGGGTACAGCGAGGAGATAGACGGCGTGGCTTACTACTTCGATGTGGTTGAGGACAGGCTTGAGAAGAGGCTGAGGCGCGCCCTCCGCTGGGCCGTCCTCAGGAGGAAGCCGAGGGAGCAGGTCAAGATAGCTTTTGTCGTCTACGACTACCCGCCGGGTGAGGAGAATCTGGGGAGGGCGTCGCATCTAGACGTATTCGGCACTTTAGAGGTGTTGCTGAAGGCGCTAAGGGAGAGAGGATACGCCGTGGAGGTTAAGACTGCGCAGGAGCTCAGAGAGGCGTTTCTAGAGGGGGGTTTGGTGAATGTGCCGAAGTGGAAGTTGCCTGGCGGCGTGCGCGTACCTGTGGAAAGTTATCTCCAGTACTTTAACACTCTGCCGCCTCCCGTGAGGGAGAAGGTAGTCGGGACGTGGGGGCCGCCGCCAGGGGACTACATGGTTGAGAACGGCCATTTGGTAGTACCTGCGCTGTTGCTGGGCAACGCGGCTGTTATCCTCCAGCCGGCGAGGGGCTTCCACGAGAGGCCTGACCTAGTCTACCACTCTCGCGACGTGCCTCCGCACCACCAGTACCTAGCGACGTATTGGTGGATTAGGGAGGTGTTTAAGGCTGATGTAGTAGTTCACGTGGGGACGCACGGCACTTTGGAGTTTACCCCGGGGAAGGAGGTGCTTCTCTCAAGCGAATGCTTCCCCGACGTGCTTATCGGCGACGTGCCGCATATCTACATCTACAACGTTAACAACCCCTCGGAGGCCACCATCGCCAAGAGGAGGAGCTACGCAGTCATGGTAAACCACATGACGCCTCCCTTCACCACAAGCGGCCTCTACGAGGAGTACGCCCAGCTGGCGTCGCTTATCGACGAATATGAAGAGGCGGAGAAGCTAGATCCCGACAGGGCGAGGCTTTTGGAGAGAGAAATCCTAGAAAGGGCGCGTCAGCTCCACATAGATGGGGGATCTGTGGAGGATATCCACGCCGCGTTGCATAGGTACAACCGCACTATTATACCCAAGGGCCTCCACTTATTTGGGAGGCCGTGGAGTAAGGAGGACGCGCTGGAGTTTATAGCGCTTCTCCTACGCTACGACAGAGATTTCCCCTCGCCGTATAGGGAGCTGGCGAGGAGGCGGGGGTGGGATTACGACGCCGTCCTCCGGCGGGAGCCGGAGAAGTTGAAAATTCTCGACGAGGAGATCAGGGCGGCTGTAGAGGAGTGCCTAGAAGGGGGTAGGTGCAGACTGGGGGCGAAGGTAGCCGAATTTATCGCAAACACCTACCAGTCGCTTGTGAAAAATATGGAGGTGGAGGCTTTCCTCAACGCAGTAGCGGGCGGCTACGTGGAGCCGGGGCTCGCC
>NZ_JBMFKV010000328.1:0-1675 GCF_049971835.1 Pyrobaculum sp. | reverse complement strand
GGACGCCGGTGTCTACGTCGTACACTCGAAACTTATACAAAACATTGGTAGCACGTCGCTCTGCGGTTGCGACGACCCCGGGGTTTCGGCGCTCGGCCTCCGCGCCGTCTACGGCTTTCTCGGCGGACAGACGTCTAACTTGTTGCAAGGTGTGACGATAAACCCATCTGTTGATCTTGACCTGGACACCGCATGTGTCAATGGCATAAAGGATAGGGGCGGTTGTCTCATTCCATGGAGTAAGATAGGGAGGGCTAAGTTCTTGGTTGTGCTTGTGGAGCGTAACTCTAACGGTGATCCGCCGAAGTGCGGTGGGATTCCTCAGAGGGATGTCATTGTGATGCCCCTCACCGGGGGCCTGCCGCCGTATGAGGTGCGTTTTGCTACTTGGTGGAGGTGGGTTGGGCAGAGGCCTGAGGCGTTGGTTACTTCGTACGCCGAGGCTTTGGCTGACTCTGGCGAGATTACGTACAAGGTTGGGCTGTGGGTGTTTAGGTACAGATGAGGTGGGTTGTTGAGCTTGTGTTTGCCTCGGCGTTGCTTGGGCTAGTGTTTGCGTTGTTTAACTACACATCTCCCCTCTCTATGTCTGTGCAGGTGGGGGAGAGGGGCAGGTTCTCTGAGCTGGCTCTGTTCGCTATGAGGCTCGCCTCCAGCCCGGACTTCCTTTTTAGGCTTCAGACCGACTGGGACTCGGCTCTGCTGACTGCGAATGCGGAGGCTGGGTTGATTGACCCGCTTGCGCGTGTGAGCGTGGTGAGGCCTGTGGGCGGCGTGTGTCCAGTTGTGCCGTCGCCTAGGTTTTCTATTTCTGTGGCTTCTGTTATGCCTAACGGCACGGCTGTGTGTATCGCGGTGTACGCATGAGGGGCCAGGTTATACTCCTAACTGCTGTGTTGGTGGCTGTGGCTGTAGTTGCGGTGCTGGTTCTGCAGTCTATTGCGTCGTCTTCCCCTGGCTACGGCGGGGTGAGGGCGGCTTACGGCGTCTTCTCTAGAGATGTGTCGAAGGCTGTTGGTGTTTTGTCTTCCTATGTGGATTACATGGGGCTGGCGTCTCTTGTCAACTTCAGCGCCTCCAGCGCCCGCTATGCTTTCCTGGCCTCGGCGCTTCCGTACATCGGCGGCGCCGACGCGTATCTGTACTGGCTCCATATGAATAGGACTTTGGCTATGATGAACAGTACGGTGGTGTTTTTTGAGCTGAATAGGGGGGTCCTGGGCCTCTCCGTGAAGCAACCGACGATGGTGTATAGAGGGGGGAGGTCAATTAAGCTGTATACCCCGGGCTACTTCAACCTCACTGTCAGGTTGCAACCTGTCCCAAACGGCACGCATCTGACGCAACCCCTCCCCTCGTGGGTTTCGCGCCTGTCGTTTTACGACAGCGACGGCAATGAGCATAATGTGCACAGCTTCGCTATTGTGTTATCTAGTAATTTGACGTCTGCTTTGTACAGGAGCTCTGTGGTTATGAACGTCTCTCTCCTGGCCCTGGCTGGGCTAAACGTCACTGCGCAGAACGGAGTGTCCGTTAGGTTGCTACCGCCCGAGAGCTCGTCGGATGATGTCTGCGGCTACCGGACTTGTATAAACATTACTACAACCGCGCCGTACGGCTGGACTGCCTATATAAGCATTATGAACAGGACCTTAATAAAAACAGACGACGGGGC
>NZ_JBMFKV010000327.1:0-1685 GCF_049971835.1 Pyrobaculum sp. | reverse complement strand
CCGTGAACAAGGTGATCGACTTGTTGAAGAAGCAGAAGCCCTACATAAGGGGATACCTGGGCATCAGCCAGATCGTGCCAGCGCTGGCCGCAGGAGAGCTCTGGATCTCCCAGATCTGGTCCGGCGACGCCGCCACCGCGAGAGACGAGTTCATTAAAACCGCTGGCCAGGCAAACGCCGACAAGTTTGAGTACGTCCTCCCCAAGCCGAAGACCCACAGATGGGTCGACTTCATGGTGATCCCGCGCGACGCCAAGAATGTCGAAGCCGCGTACCTCTTCATAGACTTCCTGCTCCGGCCGGAGAACTCCGCGCGCATCGTGAAGGCGTCTAACTACCCCACCGCCTTGAAGAGGCAGTTGCTGGCGAAGTACCTGGACCCAGACATTCTCAACGACCCCACTGTGTTTCCGCCGGAGTCCGCACAGTTAATACATTTGAACTACACAGAGGAGATGATTAAGGCGGTGGAGAAGATCAGCTACGCGGTGAAGGGTTAAGCAACTGGCTGACCTCACCCCCGTCCAGAGGGCGGAGGCTTTCCTAGGGTCGGCTCACGGGCGCCCACGTTACCTGTCGAGCCGACGGAGGCGGAGCCAGCCCGGGCCGCACGTCGGGCCGCTCTGCCTTCAGTGTGGCCTCTGTCAATTCCTTCAACATCTCCACATCTACGGCGAATAGAGCTTGTTTTACTGCTTCTATATATTTAGATTTCAACTTTTCGACAACCCTCCTCAACATGTTCAGCACGGCGGCAATGTCGTGGTGGATCCAGCGCCCCCTCGGATCCAATCCGCGCTTGGATACCAGCGGGTAGGACAACCATTTCCCGTATGTTGGGCAGATCTATGAGTTCTTGTACGAGGATACCAATACCAACCTTAGGTAGCATGGTTGGGCGCGTCCTACCCGCCCTTACGCAGGTGAGATAGCCCTGAGGGATCGGCTGTGCGGGGGATAGAGGCCGTAGTCCTCGACGACTTTCGGCGCCTCGGGCAGTAGCATCACCCTTCTGCACTGGCCGTCCGAGAGGACTATGTTAAAGACGAGGTACGCGTACTCCCCACTCGTGGGACAACCCAAACTGAGGTAGACGGTCGTCGTAAAGTCGCCCTTGGCGTCCGGATTGCCTGGCATCGCGAACTCGGCTATTCTGACATAGTATTCGATGATGGGCGGGGAGGCCCTCTAGAAGGCGTACCTCAGCTCAAGGGGAGCTCCCGCCCGCAGGGATATATTACCAGCGGTACGTATAGGCGTGTACTGCTCTATTTAACTACAACTACTTTCGGAGAGGGGACCCTAAGCATCCTCTCTAGGGGCGGGGTTGCCGACCTGCCGTGTCTGACCTACTGTGGGCAGGGGCCGTACTCCACGAGTTGCCACGGGTCGTCTGAGCTGAAGACGACCAGCCGATAGGTGCCGCTGGGGGAGCAAGACGTTCACTACCAGGTATGCGTAGCTCCCCCCTGGGCTGTCCATACACAGAGGCCTTAAGTTACGTTCAGCAACATTGTTTCTCACTATTTCCACAACCGCCTTCATTGGCCTCTGCTTTATCCGGTGCCTTAGCTGTGGGCTCTTCATCTTCTGAACCATCCCAACCTGTGGCTTTTCCCCCCCAACTCCTAAATCACGAGGATAGCTGGCTCTCTGATCAACTTGTGAGCCACTTTGTTCACGCG
>NZ_JBMFKV010000326.1:0-1696 GCF_049971835.1 Pyrobaculum sp. | reverse complement strand
CGCACAGATATGGCCAGGAGGCCCAGTAGGAGGGAGTTCTTCTCGATGGCCACTGCGGCTGGACTCGGCGCCCTCCTCGCCAGCGCTCTCGCCCGCGCCCAGACGCCCAGCTACGCAATCTACCCAGACATCGCCACAAGGCGGCTCAAGATAAGAGCCCCCAAGGGGGTCGACATCGTAGAGGATCAAGCGGCGTTTGGAATTGCTCCTGCTACATATGACGTGCTAGTGAGACAAGAGTCAAATGGCGACTATGTTGCGTATGATAGAAATGGTAATGTAATATGTAAAAATTCGTCTACGGCATGCATCCAAGAGGCGCTAAATTATAAGGGCCCTGGATCCACCGTGTTTATAGCTCCAGATAGCTATGTACTATCCTCGCAAGTTTCAGTGCCTCCACACACTAGAATAGTTGGCGCTGGCTGGAACAGCACTGTGTTGAGAGAAAGTCCATCGCGGACGGACGCCACGCCTTTGATATACATACCGGATGCCTATTTCGTATCTATCGAAAATTTGCGGATTGAGGGAAATGCGCCTAGACAGCCAGATAACACGAATTACATAGCTGGGGCTGATCTCATCTACGCCACAAGGACGTCGCAAACAGATCCAGTGACAGATATAGTATATTCAGATTCCATGTTTTTACTTAGAAACGTCATAGTGGCTAAGGCGAGAGGACATGGGGTATTTTTATACAACCTACTAGAGCCTATACTAGATACTGTAAGGAGCTACAGCAATGCTGGAAACGGATTCCGCATTATCAGCGCAGATACAAAGGTGGTGAACTGTGTAGCTGGGAACAATGGAAACAGCGGCTTCGCAATATATAGAAACACTGTTATAACTGCTTCGAAGTCCTTCGGCTCGGGTTTTGTAAGAAAATCATCGCCAAATCTAAACGTAGATGGCACATGGGCTGAATTCTTTATAACTGGCCCAAATGTAGTTCTTTCTGGCGTAGAAGCTGGAGAGGGTAGATATTCGTGCTACACTATATACAACACCAGGAACGTCGTAATATTTGGCTCATGCTACGACGCAGGTCTTGGAAACTACTTTATAAATGGCACAGATTCGCCAGGCCCGGCTATCCAGATAGACTCAGCGCAGAACGTATTTGCGAGGATCATAGCTGGCGATTTTATACGCGAAGCGTGGGGCCTTCCAAAAATCACAATATCAATGACAGTTGTCATGAGCAACCCAGCTCTGCCGCCGAACAATTTAGATGTAACCGTACTCAATTATTCAAACAACGACAGTATATTGATTAACTCAAATGTGCCAAAAGGCTTGAGATTAAATTTAACGACACTAAGTCGATCAGTTACTAAAAACTCTGGAGTATATGTAGCGTCTGGTGATGGAATCACTAAACGTTTTGTCATAAATCACGGTCTCTATGGAACTCCGAGAACCGCAATTGTGACTAAGGGATCGACGTTGCCAGACTTTAAAGTTTCAGTGGATGATACCAATATATACGTAGATTTTGTATCTGCGCCACCATCGGGTACAAACAATATCGTGCTGTACTGGTACGCCGAAATTTAACTTTGCCATTTTGTACCTCACCTGTAGTACCTCCAAGCCACAGCGGCAATGAAGAGAACTACAGCCAGTATGATAAAGAGCTCTGGCGGGGGCATCCACGCCGAGTGGGGATCCCTCACCGCGGCGAGCC
>NZ_JBMFKV010000325.1:0-1700 GCF_049971835.1 Pyrobaculum sp. | reverse complement strand
GCGCCGTGGTAGACCGAGCGGATACTGGGGTTGCACTCCTTGTCAAGAGACCAGAGGTCGAATTTATTCTCCCTTAGCTGTCTGAGACACTCCTCTCTATACCTAGCGGAGAGGAGAGCGGCAACGAGGAAGTCCGCGCCTGAATCTATTGAGTAGCCGCTTAGGGGGATGCCCCTCTCCGTAACTGGAGTATAGGCGAGGCCGCCCCCAGGCAGAAGGACAGAGAACCGCACCTCCCCACCTCTCACATATTCATCGCCAATGAAGCGAGTCCAGTAGACGTTCCCCAAGTCGTCCACCGCATACACCGGCGGCGCCGGGTAGTCCTCGACGGGGATAGGCTTGTAGTCGTAGAATATGTAGTAGCTGGTGCCCTCGGAAGGCACAACCACGTAGCCATCCGCCATAAACAACGCCAAGCCCCAGACATCCACACGCCGGAAAAAGACTCCGTTGGCGGTCACCCTCGACACAAACCTAAAAGGCGTCCGCCTAACCCCCGCCACGACGCCCAAGTCAATAAAAGGCTCCTGTAGATGTTGCTCTTCGCAAAACACCACCTCGGGGATCATTTCAAAAACGGAGGGGTGCCCTGGTACAGCTCAGCCACGCTGTCCACAACACTCTTCAAATCCCTCCCGCCCGTAACCTCAAAAGTGCGGAAGTATCTGTACGCGTCCCTCGCTACAGCCTCGACAAAGTCGGGAGTCAGCCTACCCAGCTCAGTCTCCACGGCAAACACCACCGCCTTACCCGACGACGCGTCAACCAACACCAGCGAAAACACGACAGGCGTCCTCTCGCCGCGCCAGTCAACCCGCTGAAGGACAGGCCTGTAGACAAAGGTAGAGGAAACGCCTACACTCGTCGTCCCCACAGCCCCGGCGCCGTTGTACGCAGCCACTAGATAAGACACCAGCTCTCCCTCAGACACCGGATAGCCCTTAACCACGTCGCGCAACTTAAGCAACATACCAACCTTACCTGGAATATTCGACGCCCTAACACTATCAAGATAGCCGCTTTCACTATAGTAATCTACTCTCTTTACCTCTGCGATTACTAAACGGCCAGATTTATCTACAGCAAGCAGGTCAAACGCAGTGCCGGAGGCCTGCACGGCGAAGAGCCCCCTTGAACCCGGCTGAATATCTGTAATTATGCCAGAAGACAGCCTCACAGGCCGGAGCTCCCTTATCATATCCACCTCCAGCCCCACAGCCTCCGGCCTCGTGCCGTATATCTCCGGCGCCAGCGCTCCCGTCAAGTACTTAAGAAAAGTCTCCCAGTAGCAATTGCCGCCGCTACACGCCACATCCGCCACATCACCGGGGAATTTATACGTAAAACCCCTAGCCCAGCCCTCCAGCCCCCCTAACCTCACCGCAACCGGCTCACCCAGCACACCGCCGACTAGCTTCTTGCCAATAGTCAAAGCCAACATATAATCGTTATAGGACGTCAAGAGTATCTTTCCATCTTCGCTAAAGACAACCGCCGCAAGCCCAGACTTCTCGCCACCATCATAATACTTAAACCGGGCAATCTTGAGGCTATACCCCACATCGCCGTACCTCCCAGACTTAACGTCTACAAACCTCTCCCAGCCCAAAAACGGATTGACAACGCCAGAACTAAGCAAATTATCCCTTTCCCTATACACCTTTAATCCAAACATTATAATTCTGCCATCGGATGCC
>NZ_JBMFKV010000324.1:0-1728 GCF_049971835.1 Pyrobaculum sp. | reverse complement strand
CCCACAACCCCCTCACAACTACACAACCAACCCCCGCACAGGCCCACACAAGACGTCACTCAGCTCAACCGCGACATAAACCCCACAGCCCCAACCCAAGCCAGAAACCACACACCGACCATAAATAAGGCACGACACACCACCATATGAATTCACACACAACACTTCAGAGACACAGCCCAAACCAGCCGCCAACTACACACCAGAAATAGACAAAAAACTTAAAAACAACAGCAAAACTCAAAACATGCGGAACCCAAGAGGCATCAGCGGCGTGGTAATAGCAGTACTGCTGACGGTGATAGGCATACTAGCCGTCCTAATGTTCTGGGGCATGTTCTCAGGCATGTTCAACCCACAGCCAAAAGTCATAATCGAAAAAGCAAGCATTACAAAAGTGAGCAACAACAAATATGACGTATCGATAACTGTAAGAGAGGTGGGCGGCGCCTCAACGACAATTTCAAAAGCTGTAATAATCGTTGGCGGGGATGAGAAACCCATACAAAAAATTCAGAATGCCGATCTACAAGCAGGTCAATCTAAAACTCTAGTAGGTGAGATCTCAGAAAATCTAGAACCTGGTACTACTTACTACATAGCTGTATACTACAAGAAAGGAGGAAACGATGAGAGATCTGAGCTTTACCCCGTAACGGTGCGTTAATGGACATCGTACCAACTATCCTCCTTTTTTTCCTCGTCGTCGCGTTAGTAGCCACTGTGTCTACTTTCCTTTTTCCTCTTCTAGACTCGGCCAAGGCTCTAGACGTGGGCTGGCAGTTGCTGAAAGTATCAAACATATACAACTTCAGAGAGGCGCTCTACGTCAAAAAACTAGATTTCAAAATCAGCTGGTCAAGCAACTGCGTCGCTGACTCCATCGGCGCAACTTCTTACGATGCCTCGGCGTGGTACCTCGCGCCGCACCCCATGGAGAGCTTGACAGAGGTAAAGCCAGACCTCACCGCGGTGTTTAAAGAAGGCGAAGTCTCCCCCTACGGGTCGTACATATCCACAGAGACCCTCTACGGCGTCAAGTACATAGCCATTACCTTCACCAATATTACAAACATCGCAGATGAAAAAATATACGGCTCCCCCCTAGCCCTAGAAACCATAGACACAAAAGAAATCACAATAATCCCAAAGGAATCCACCAGTTGCACAGTTACTATCTCAGCCGCCGGGAGAGAGGTATACAGCGGGTCGGCGACTTTCATCAAGCTGTACATCAGGAAGGCCCTGGCTAGGTGATGGAAATCCCCGCAACCGCCCTGCTATACGCCGTAATCCTCGCCGGGGGGGCAGCCGCCATGCTCTACGTATTCACACTGTACGACGGCGCCGTCTACGACATAAATCTAAGAGCGTGCTACGAAGCCGCCACCCTAATCAAGTTAATGACACAACGCGCCGGAATAGAGCCGGGCAACTACACAGCATACGTAGAGTTCTACTACCCCCTCACCATAGAGGCCGCCGGAGACAAGGTCCTAATCACCGTCGGGAGAGACAGCAGAGCCCCCGCCCAGTGCGAAATCAACACAGCCGAGCTAACCTCAGCCGCCCCAGGCATCGAAATACTCAGCGGCACAGGCACCCGGGCCGTTCTGGAAAAAACCGTCAAAGAATGGGCCAGTTGCCAAGGAGATCTCCCGGCCCCCCGCCTCGCCAGACAGAAGCGCGTAGACAGCCAAGGCAGAGAGTACTACATATACACCACAG
>NZ_JBMFKV010000323.1:0-1729 GCF_049971835.1 Pyrobaculum sp. | reverse complement strand
GCGTAGCCTCTCCCGTCTACTACTACTGTCACTGTTCTGCGCGTTGCGTTTGTGGAAATGCGCCAGACGTACTCCACACCGGCCTGGGGGCTGTCGCTGTAGATGATCTCTGTAAACGGCGTGGTGCCGTAAGACGTCTCCCTCGGCGACTTTAGCTTAAACCAGACGAATATTTTAATTACTTTCGCCGTAATCTCCCTCCTGTATGTAGTGCCGTTTATCTCTACCTCGGCTCTGTAGCTACCGGCGGTTTCTACCGTGAGCGACTTTGTCAGCGACGCCGCCTCTCCTGGCTCCAGTCTGTAGGGCTTGTTGTCCACCACGCAGATGGCCGTGGTGTTGCCTGTGTTTTTCACAACCACTCTGTAAGCCACGGCCTCTCCTGGCACCACCTCCACCTCCGCGGGGGCCTCCACCTCAGCTCCGCACGCCGCGTGTAGGTAGCCTACCTTTACGGGGATTTCCAGGAGGCCTAGACGTATGACATAGCTCCCCGCGGCGTCCACATACAGCGTTTTGTTTACCAAGGCCGCGGCGCCTGGCGGTATCTCTACGCCGTCCAGCCGCGCCGTTAGGTTGCCTACATTCTTCACCCTGGCGGTCACCGTGATGTTTTGCGGTAGCTTCGTCACGTTTATAGCCACAGGCTCGGCGACGAGGCGCGCCTCGTAATACCTAACCGCCATCACTTTTTCGTACTTCTTGCCGTTTACCACCACCGCGGCTCTGTACTCCCCCGCAGAAGTTGCGTTTATAGCCTTTTCCACCCTCCACACCTGGCCAGGGCCTAGCTCGCGGCTTTCGCCGTCAACCTCTACACGGGCCGCGGCGGCTCCTACGTTTTTCACCACCACGGTGTAGTTAATTAACGCAGGTAGCTTGGTGAGGTTTACCTCCGCAGGTGCCGCGATCTGCACCTCGAGGACGGGCGTGGGGGCGGAGCTTGTGGTAGTAGACGGCTGGGGAGTTGCGGGCGTGGTGCTCTGGGAAGTTTGGCTCGTCTGCGTGGCGGTTAGTGTTTGTGCTGGCTGTTGCGTCGTCTGCGTCGCCGTAGTGGGACCGTGGGCTGTCGACGTGGGGGCGGGGGTCGTCCACGGCGTTGTGGGTGTTGTAGTCGGCACCCGCTCTCCCTGAGGTGTTAAGAATATAATATATAAAGCCACGGCCACCAACGCCAAGATTAGCAACCACCATGCTCGCATAGTGGTGTAACCCGGTACATTTTTAAGTGTTGAGAACTGCCCGGAATCCCCCAGATAGTTCCGCTTTACTGGCGTAATCCAGCGGCGCGAGGGCGCCGCTACGGGCTCAGCTTCCTCATCCCGCCTATGGGGCCTAAAAGAGCAACAGCTCGGCCTCTTTAAGAGTCCCCCTCACGGGGTCGACCTCTAGGCCGAAGATCTCAAGCGCCGTCACCCCGACGACGATTAGATCTTCGGCCTCTCCGAAAATCACGGGCACCACCCGCCTCTCGCCCATTAAGACGAGGCCTACTTCTCCCACGTCCCTCTCCACGTAGCCGCCGAATGCCTTGAACCTACGCCTCCTCAAGGGCTTCACGCCGAGCGACTCGAGCACGTCTCTCCTCACCACGGTGTATAAAGCCCCCGTGTCTACCACGCCTTCTACCTCAACGACCCGCTCTGGCGCGGCTGGGTTGAATACGCCGACCCTAATCTTGATGATCATATAGCCCAACTCCGCGTCAGGTTAAAAAGTTGCGGCTCGT
>NZ_JBMFKV010000322.1:0-1742 GCF_049971835.1 Pyrobaculum sp. | reverse complement strand
TTGTAAAGCTAAATAGAGAGTTTGAGGAAGTGATAGATCTTCAACCTAAGTCAGGTTCGTATACATTTACGGTGTTGACTATTTTGTCAGAGCCTTCAGCAGAGGTGGGGGGTGTGTTGATTTACTATGTCCCTAGTGGAAGGGGTAAGGCGGGCGGGGGGCTATACGCCGCGTTTCTTGACAAGAGGAAGGTTGTGAGGTATACGTCGTCTGAGTTTTTTGAAGAGTTGAGGGATAGGGGGTTCGTGAATGTGCCTTGGGCTGAGTTTGAGTGGGGATCTGTGCGGGGTGTTAGGTATATGTGTTTGAAGTACCGCGTGGTGTATGATAGCGGGTTTTTCTTGAAGTTAAGAGAGGTGTTGCCTGTGGATGAAAGGTCTGGCTGGGATCAGAGGCTCGCCTTGCTCCTGTTTTTTCGCTTTTGGCTAGCCGCGTCGACGTGAGACAGGCGGCTTATGAGGTGGATCTGGCTAGCCGTGATGACGCAGTGGAGGTGCTGGATCTACCCGTAACCATGAGCGGCGTCGTGGGTTATTTAAAAAGTACTGGCGCTGTGTATTTGAGTCAAATTAAGGGGGTTTATGTAGAGGTGAAGGGTGTGAGAGCTGGGGGTGCCGCGCCTGATGGCTTGGCGTTGGCTAACTGGGGTGAGTGGAAGATTATCGTTGCAGAGGTTGAGAGGAGTGGAGAGGGTAGTATTAATAAAATGGCGGCGACTCTGGAGAAGATGAGAAAAGCCGGCATCCTCTCCGGCGGGTCTTTTACGCCATACGGCGTTGCTCTAGCCGCCTTTAGAGTCGACGCGTTGCGTGGGGTTACTGTGGGTAGCAACGCCTTGGGAAGCGGCCCCGTCGACGACTCCGTCCTCGCATATCCCCAGGCGAGGAGCGGCCTCGTGGAGTGGGCCCGCCTCCTCGACAAGAGACACTCCGCCGCTCCTCTGCTGGCCGTCTACGAGGGGGAGGGGCCGGAGTACAGAGTCAAGGCTGTGTTATTTGAGAGAATTGTGGATTTTGAAGACCAGGCTGTGAAGGAGGCCATAGCTAAGTGTCATGCTGGTTAAGCATATTAGATTTTCGGAGTATAAGGGACGTGTAACGGCTTTTGGTACCGACTTCTTGATCTGTGGCGTGTTGGGGGCGCTGGAGGGTGGGAGGTTTGTCGCTACCTGCGCCTTCTCTGTTGATGTGTATTTCGTGGCTGTTTACGACGGCGAGGGGGTGTTTCGCGCAGTGGATTTGTGGAGCGGCGTGGGGAGGCCTAGGCCGCTTCCCATGCCTCCGGATTGGCGGGAGTCGTACGCCACTTTAGAGCTTGAGAGGATCTACCGCGGCTATAGGCGTGGGGTTGGCCGTGTGTCTCTTGAGGTGGTGAGGGAGCCGGAGGGTTATTTGAAGGTGGGTGGGAGGCCTGCTTGGCACCACGTGCTGGGCGTACTGCCGGACGGCCGCTGGGTTTATCTCGACGAGGAGTTTAGGACGTATGTGGGGGAGTTTAAACCCGCGGTGGAGGACCCCCTCTCCACATACGGCGTAGTTGGGACGGTGGAGTTAAGGCCCTTTCATCCTGATAGGTTTCACCATGAGATTTGGAATGTAGAGGCACCTATGGGGGCGCCTTCTCTAATTGCATGTAGCCGTGACTTAGAGGAGGCTTCTCGCAGGACTTATGAAAGGTATGGTGTTGGGTACAATCTCTCTGGCTGTGCAGACGGCGTGGTTTGGCCGTGTCGTATAGAAGAC
>NZ_JBMFKV010000321.1:0-1744 GCF_049971835.1 Pyrobaculum sp. | reverse complement strand
AGGCGTCGTGCAGACGACTGCGACGTGGCTCGGCGCGCTCGGCGCACTGCTACCCGCGGTGAAGGTGGTGAACTACGCGGGGGCTGTGAACCTCACAGTGGCGCACTGGGGCGCCAAGTACGCATGGTCCACACAGCTCTCCGCCTACCAGCCAGTGGCCCTCGTGCCAACGACGCAGACGCTCGCCGGGTGGTACTGGAGCGCGCCATCTGCGCCTACCGCGGGCAACCCGATGGCGATCTCGCTGTCGGGCGGGCAGACGGCTGTGCTGTACGCTCTGGCCTCCGCCCCGGGCGCGTACACCGTTACAGTCTCAACGGCGTCGGGCGGCGCAAACATAGCGGCGGGCTCATACGTCAGGCTTGTGCAGGGGTACGACGTGCTGTGCTCCGCCTCGGCCTCCGCCAGCTCAGCGTCGCTGTCGCTCACCTGCAACGCGCCTCCTGGCGTCTCGCGTCTAGAGATCTACATCTCAGCCGCGGCGCCCGACACGTTCCGCATCTCCCTCACGTGGTCCCCGCCCCCCGCAGGCTCTGCGTCTTCGCCAGCTGTTGGCACGTTCTACCTTGCCAAGGCGCTGAACTTCCACCACTACTACGTCTACAACGGCCTTGTGCTCAGCACGCCCGTCTGTGCCGACTTCGACAAGCCAGTCGGCTCAGGCGTACAGCAGATCTCTCTGCCGCGGTACTCCGCTCTGATTACGAGCGGGGGCTTCTGCTACCCCGGAGCCGCGGCTACTGTATACACAAACCAGATTGTGGACAGCTTCCTCTGCTCGATATTGATAGTGGCAAATGCCTTTGCTCGGGACGCGTTCCGCTTCGCCATACCGCCCGCCACGGGGGGGACGTGCTACGTGGCAACTAGAGAGGTTCTCTACACCGCGTCGCCCTTAACCGGGGCTGGCGTGTCTATATACGCCCCCGGCCTCCAGATGCACGTCTGGTACGACGGCTCTGGCTCCTCGCCAGTGCTGAAAACCGCCGTGGGGGATCTGCAACAAGTGCCCAAGGTGTACGCAGAGGCTGACAACTTCGTGGTGTACGCCCCCGTTGGCGCGCAGGTGAGGCTTTGGAGGAGCGACGGGACTTACTTCACGCCCCTGGCGGGTGGCGTTCTCGACGGGCAGACGTACAAAATATCTCCTTGGTCTGGCACGTGGCTCTCGGCGACGCTCAGATTCCTCTACGCGGACTACGGCGTCTACACGATATACGTGAGGAACTCATCGACGTGGTTCTACATGTTCACCACACAGCTCGCTGGCACGTCGGACGTCGTTGTGAGGTTCCCCTACCCCGCGCCGTACAAGATAGAGGTGTGGCGCGGCGGGGCGAGGACAGCCGTGGTTGAGACGTGGCTCGACTCGGGCTCCATGGTGTACGTAGACACTGTGAGCGGCAGGGCGCAGTCTGTGGTTCTGCTGAACAAAAGCGGCGCCGCCTACGTCAACCCCATGTACACAATCGCAAACCAGCCCATGCCCGCGTGGCAGTTGCTCATATACGTCCTCTCGTCGCTCGCAGTGGCGGCGTATCTGTACAGAAGAGCGCCAGACAAAGGCGCCATAGCCTACAGCGCCGTGTTCGACGCCGTGATTCTAGCCATCGGCGTGTACCTCGCCGTGTCGGCAGGCGGCAACAGCCCCTACGCCCAGCTCGCTGGCGTAGCCGCCGTGCTGATGCTGATAAAAGCCGCAGTGGCGGCGCTACCAACACGCCTCTAGCCGACATCTTTTTTA
>NZ_JBMFKV010000320.1:0-1764 GCF_049971835.1 Pyrobaculum sp. | reverse complement strand
CTATAACGCCTTGCCTTGTACATTTCTTGGTGTATAAGATCAAACCCCCTAATATTGGAGGAGAGGTAGTTCACAAACTGCTTGGCGACACTGGATATCACTTTCCCAGCCGATACAATGTAAATACGTCTCAACGTACGGCATCGGCTAATAACTGAGTTAATAAAATTGACATAGCGCTCCCAGTCTCCCCTCAACACCTTCTCCAACTTTCCAGTCCTCACAATTGTCAATGAAATATAGTCTCCACATACCGTGGGATCGTCGACTGATGACAGATTACCTACAACTTCGAGTAACCGCCTCACATCGTTCTCCAACTTATTCTTGTCCACTGCACCATTAAACTCCTCAAGAACCTTCCTTAGCTCAAAAAGCACAATATGTCTATACAGCGATTCGTCATCAGCTTTATATATGTATTCTAGCAGTGTCTTTTCCTCGGGATTGTTATAAGTCTCCCCAACCAGCCTCATGAACTCCGTCAACACCCTGACGTCCCCACTCGCATAATCACGAGAAATAGAAACGGCGAGCAACCTAGCCATTTTAGGACCGAAAACAGGCTCTAGATACCGCGAGACTGCGTAAGGCGCCGCCATAAGAAGAGCCTTCGCCACCACATGATTCAAATCTGTGGTGTACTGCACCCTAACTATCAACAAGCCCTTTTCGAGATCTAGAGATATACTCTCCTTATCAGACCACTCAATATCGATATCATACCCAATACCTTCAACCGTAGAAGAATGTGGGATTAGAGATCTTAGTCTCTTCTTAACATAATTCTTATGCTCGCTCTTAACTATACGAGAAGCTATTGGATAATAAATCTTCAACAGTACAATATTCACAAAATCCTCTACAGACTTAGACAACTTAATCAACAACTTGAAAAAGAGGTAGAGTAAGAAGATGAGGCCAAGCGTTGAGAGAAACCAGTTAAAAGCCTCAGTAATCACGCAACCAACCGGGCCACCTACTCACGGACAGCAGAGCCCGACAGCCTAGCCGTAATCTCCGCCGCCGCAACCAGACACTTAACATCACTACAGACGAGATTAATTCTGCCATCTTTACTCTTAAACATCCCACCTAAATTATCCACGGAAATCGGCCTACCACAGACAAAACACCGGTAGCGCCCCCCAACAACCCCCTCGTAGAGCCCCAACCTCTTCAACACATCCACCAAATCAGTGTCATGCACAGCCTTCATAACAACCGAAACCATGGCAACCCATCGACACATATATAAAAACTCAACGCCATTCACCAACCCAGCAACAGCCAAAACACAGCCATAGACATATGCAGGAACTTACAAATACTAATCAGTTTTAATCAGCCAGACGGGCCCACCCGAGATCATCCCATCTGCAAAGACCCGCCTCCAGAGCCGTGCCCCAGACACCACTACTCACACCCCCCTTTAGACATCAGATCTCTAAGACCCCCCGCACCAGACGCCATATTGGCGTTGCCACGGATCCCCAGGCACCGCGCCGCGGGGGGCCTTTGCTACGTCACCGCAGAGCCGTAAACAAGCCGAGTAGCTCCTTGTGACGCGTTACGTCTGCGTGCAACTGCAGAACCTCGCCCCCCGAGAGGATCCTCACCTTGTCGGCCAGCTCGTGGAAAGCCCCCGAGAGATACGGCTCCAAAAGCCTCAAAGCCCGCTCCCTCTTACCCTCCCCAGCCACCACGAGAAACAGCCCCCGAGGCCTCCACACGTCATAGGCGTGCTTCAGAGCCGCCAAAGAC
>NZ_JBMFKV010000319.1:0-1778 GCF_049971835.1 Pyrobaculum sp. | reverse complement strand
ACGCCCTGAAGTTGTTAGGCGGTATGTGGAGGCGGTTATGGAGGTTGCGAAGTCGGTTTTTAGGCCGGTGTACAGGTTTGAGTTTACGCTTGAGACGAGGCTTGTTATTCATACCAAGTGGCCTTATCTGCCTCTGGAGATCGGGATCTCGTGGCATCCTATTTTCAATATTCCCTATATACCAGCCACTTCTCTGAAAGGTGCGTTGAGAGCGGCCCTTCCCAATTCTGTATGTGGGTTGGAGAAAGACTCTTTGTTTGGCACGCAGTCTGCTGAGGGGAGGTTGATTGTGTTTGATGCGTTTCCAATTAAGTGGGATAGGTTGGTGGAGCCAGATGTCGTGACTCCTCACTACAAGGAGGTGGGCGGCAATATTCACGAAGCCGCAGCTGATCCAATACCTCTCGTATACCCCACCGTGGGGTCCGGCACGGTTTTTGCATTTATTGTAGGTATAGAGGGTGGCGAAGCTAATTCGTCATGCGCCACAGAATTGTTCAACGTTGTGAAGGAGGCGCTCCGTGTTGGACTGGGCGCTAAGACTGCTGTGGGTTACGGAATATTTAAATAGGATCACAATCGTACATCATGCGCACGGGCTGGATAGAAGTAAGTAATTTCAAGCAAATTGAAAATGCTATCGTAGAAATAGATGAGAAGGGTAAGCTCTTACTCTATGGGCCGAATGGCTCTGGAAAATCTAGTCTTATTCAAGCTTTTGCGTCTTTGTTAAGCCACATATCCGAGGATGTTAACGCCAAGAAAGTGCTCAGTAGACTACTACCTGAATCTCTTCAATCTTTTATTAGATTTGGGGCCGACAGAGCCGTCGTTTCAGCTGAAATAGATGACAAGAGGTTCAGACTTGAGATTGATAGAAGGACTGGGGTGGCGTTGCACGTGGACGGGGAGAGGGGGGAGGCTCGGTTGCGGCTATCTCTGTCATATGTAGCCCCCTGCTCCGTGGGCAACTCCTTGGTAGAGGATCTGCTGGATGTCGACCTCTGTCCGCCGGGGATTAGCATTAGGAATGCTGAAGTTGCCGAGTGGGTAAGGAGCAAGCTCTACCTGCTAGGGCTTGAAGACGTCTATCTTAACGTTGTAAAGGAGAGGGGTCGGTGGATTGATATGCAACACTTGGCTTGTGGGTTTGTCAGAGTTTTTGGCTTGCTTCTAGCCGCCTACGGCGAACCCGATGTCTTGATAGCCGACTCCTTTGAGACTGGGCTACACTACGACTTGGCCGTAGATGTGATAGAGTTCTTAACTTCGTTGCCGTCTTTCGTAATTTTGGAGTCTCATATTGGTCTTTCTGTCAAGGCAGCTCTTAAGAGGGGTTGGTCTGTCTACTATGTGAAAGAGGGTGAGTTTGTAAGAATCAGTAACATGGACGAGTTGAAGAAGATCGCATATGCAGAGGCCAGGGCCTTCGCAGAGGCATAAAATCCGCGGCTACAGCATAAAGGATAGCCGTTGCGTCGACGTCGAATGGGGGGCTTACTGTACTAAGCCGTACTGCGTCTGTAGCCCCGACGTATCTAGCTCCTTCCCCTATAAATGCGATGATGTTACGGCGCGTATGAACAGTGGCGATTTGCCGCCGTTGCCGGACTGTCTACTTGTGTTGGTGGGCCCGAGGGGGCCAGCTGAGAAGATTTTGATTGAATGTAAGTGTAATCTTGACCGGGGGGCTAGGACAAGGAAGGAGCCAGCGAGACTTCTGGGAGAGATAGAGAGTAAGTTCAACGCAACATCTCATTACCAGGCTAGTCGCCGTG
>NZ_JBMFKV010000318.1:0-1782 GCF_049971835.1 Pyrobaculum sp. | reverse complement strand
CGAGGTACAAGAAGCGGCGGCGCATAAAGACGGCCGTCTAGTTTTTATATGCGGGAGCCGGGGTGGACATGTTCGAGATCTCGCTGATGCGGCTCATGGTGCGGACGTCGCGGTACAGGCTGGCGGTGTACCCCGACACCACAGCTGTGATGTACACGACAGACCCGGCCCTCGCCGCCGCGGCGAGGCAAGACGCGGAAAAGATCGAGGATCTCGACGGGCTGTACGTAATAAAACTGAAAAAAGAGGCAGTCGCCAAGTACCTCCCCTAGTACACGTCGCTGAGCTCCACGACGCCGCCCACGTACTCGACGCCGTCGACTCTGTATATAGGTTTTACAAACCTGCGCCGCGTCTTGACGTCAACCTCCATAGAAAGAAAGATTGAGGAGGTGTATAAACCTGAAAAAAGGGGGGTGTTAGGTTACTACTGCGTAGGCGATATAGCCGGCGGCTTGGGCGCGGTAGACCGTGCCCCGCGACGCGGCGGCTGTGAGCGCTGTGGGGACCTCTACATCGTCGAAGCCGCCGCCTGTTTCTATGTCGTCGTCTGTTTCTGCCCTAGCCTCGAATATTAATCCGTCGGCTGTGTCGTACGCGAGTACGTGGCCGAGGTAGCCGTCGCGCACCACGATGTACTTGGAGTCGGGCGCCGCCTTGAACAGCGCCCACAGCGCCATGACGTTGCTGTCCCAGTCGCCGTGTGTGTATACCGTTACGGCTTTCTTCTCAAGAAGCTCCAACAGCTTCCTCAGATTAGTCTCAACAACAACGTCGCTGAAGCAACGCTCTTTACCGTTCAGCGCTACGCATATCATGTCCGAAGCCGCTTCAACTTTCTCCGCCTCGGGGTAGATGCGTCTAACAGCATCGGCGATGTCGTCGACGTGTACGGCCTCGCCGTTGATGACACACGCCCAGCCCCCGCCGCGCTCCTTGATGCACACATTCTGCTGTTCGAAGTACACAACCGGCTTTGAGTACTCTTTTCTGTTTTCCATGCCCTTAATGGAAATATAGGACTTTTAAACCTTTCTACGACCCACAGCTGTGGGTCTAGGCGGAAAGGCTAGGCGGAGAGGGCCCGCCTCGCGGCGTCGGTGAAGGCGGCGACGTCGCGGGCGTAGAAAAGCCCGCCTTGCCGCTTGATCAGCTGGACCCAGTTGTAGTTCTCGTCGCCGGGCGGTATGAGAATTAGGCGCGTCCTCTTGGCGAGGCCGCTCCTCTCGAAGCGCTCCAAGATCTCCGGCTCGGCCTCCGTGATCCCGTCTGAAATCACGATGTAGATGTAGTCAGGGCGGCCGATTCTGAGGATCTCCTCAAGGACGGGGGTGGCGTTTGTCCCGCCGTCTGCCTGTATGGTGAGTAGTACCTCGGCGACGCGGCGCCGCGGAACCGGCCCCTCCACCTTGGTGTCGAAGAGATAAATATCGGCGTCCAACTTAGCATAGAGGGCCAGCGCGAGGCCGGCGGCTAAGGCTATCTTCTCCACGTCGCCGCCCCACCCAAGAGGGGCGGCCATGGAGCCGCTCTTGTCCAGGAAGACCACGGGCTTCACAGCGGCCGCGCGCTCCCAAGACGCCGCCTGCCTCTGGGCAATCTTAAGAGCCAGCAACAGCTGGCCGGCGGAGCCCATCTGGCTGAGCGCCAGCTCCGACGGCAGAATATCCGCTATCTTGCCGAGGTCTCTGAGTTGCGTGACCCCGGCGATGCCTCCGTATGTCGCCGCGGTCTGCATGTGCGTAAGAGACGTCGGCACCGCCTCTGAGAACGTCTTTAGCG
>NZ_JBMFKV010000317.1:0-1785 GCF_049971835.1 Pyrobaculum sp. | reverse complement strand
GTTGTTAATTATCTAAAAATAGATGTCGAGGGGGAGGCCAAAGGCGTCCTGCGGGGAGGGGGCCGGACCCTGAGGAGGACTAGGTGGCTACAGATAGAAATGATTGGGAGCGAGGTTTGGGCCCACAGCCTTCTCAAGAGGATAGGCTTTAGACTTATTGATAGGAGAGGAAACAATTATCTCTACTCCAAGTAGAGAGGTGGGTGGCGTAGCCAAGCCTTTGATCTCTATCATCCTGACCACGTACAATTCTGAGTTTACCATACGCCCCGTCCTCGAGTCAATCATTAACCAAGACTTCCCCCTAGATAGGACGGAATTCATAATAGTAGACGACGGCTCCAGAGACTCAACTACAAAAATTGTTAGGGAATTTCTAGAGATGTATAAGTCTTCCTTCGCCCGCGTTGAGTTCGTAGCTCATGATAAAAACTACGGCGTCTCAAAGGCGAGAAACGACGGCATTAAATTATCAAGAGGCGAATACGTCCTTATACTAGATCACGACGTAATTCTCGCACGGGAAACCCTAAAAACACTCTATAGCTACCTAGAGAATTCGCCAAGGAAGGTGCTGTGCGCTGTGCCACTACATCTGAACGTGGCTGGTGGAAAGCTTCAGAAAATTTACGAGGAAATCCACCGGGGAAAAGTCGTTAAGAGGCTAAGTAACATCACTAGCTGTGCACTATGTAGGCGAGTAGATCTCATAGAGCATGTAGGGCTCTACGACGAGGCGCTGGGCCCACCTTACACGATATACGAAGACGTGGAGCTCGGCGAGCGCGCACTCGCCAAGGGGTACGAAATACACCTGATAGGTTGGCACGCCGTCACGCACGACACAAGAGAGCCGCCCCAAAAACCCCATATCGTGAGTAGTATAGCTAAACGCGGTAGGCTCATCGCAGTGTTGAAATCCCTTCTAGATCCGAAGTATAGATACGCGCTTAGGAAAATGCTTAGATCCGCCCCTCTTTCCGACAAAATTAGATGGAGACTTTACCAACTGTTTTTAATTCTTTTCACAGCCTCCATACCAGGTGTCGTCGTACTACCCCAACTACCTCTTGCAACCCTTGTCCTATTTACTATACTTTGGCTTGATGCCGTAAGACAATACTGGAATCCCAGAAAGACCCGGCTCGCGCTCATCTACGCGACCTCAGCATTAGGATGGAGAATTGCAAGATCGGTAATGTTATTTCTACCACCCCCCACTTTGAAGAAAAGTTTGGCGAGTGCGGGATGAGGCTTCTATACATCTCTCACGGCAACGTCTTCGCTAGGCATGAGCTGGGTTTCTTAGCCGCTCTGGCAGATTTAGGTGGGGTAGATGTTTTAGATTTGAAATCGGGAAGGGGAATTAAAGTATTGACCGTCGTAAGCGATAATGGGCCTAAGAGGGCTCGGTTTGTGGGTTATGAGGTCTCGGTGAGGTCTATACTTAGTGTTGGTAGGGGTGTTCATCGATTACGTAATCTCATAAATAATGCGTATGATATAATCTTTGCCACCCCAAGACTTCCTTTATTGTTTCTTAAGAGACTTAATGTATCGAGACCAATAATTCTCAGGCTTTGGAGTATTAGGGCTGCTAAGCTTAGGGATAACCTGAAATTTGGTGCTTACGAAGACATCTTCATGTTTATTCCTAGTTTACTAGCCAACGGATTTTATATTCCGAGTTCCACTTACTCAATGACTGTTGATCACGCTACTTACCTTTTTGCAAAAAGAATGTATTACTTTTTACGTAATCGCATTGTAAAGGTTTATCCACCT
>NZ_JBMFKV010000316.1:0-1790 GCF_049971835.1 Pyrobaculum sp. | reverse complement strand
GCCAAGCGGCACGAGGTGGTGCTAGTCACAGACGGGGTAGACGACGTGTTGAAAAAAGAGGGGAAAGAGCTTTACAAAACGCCGACAAAAACCCCCCTCTGCAAAGCCTGCCGCCTAGTCAACACAGCCCTCGCCAGAGGCGGGCGCGACAACGCCACAGCCGCCGTCATGTGGATCTACCACCCAGGAACTGTAGATTAACCACCTGCGCCACCGAGATAATATCCCCCGGCCTCAGCAACTGCGCCCCCAACCCCCTTATAGACCTCCCATTCAAAAAAGTGCCGTTCTTAGAACCCAAGTCCTCGATATAGTAGGCACCACCCGAAAAAGTAATAGCGAAGTGAACCCTGCTGATGTACTTAAGCAACTCCTGCGGAACACCCACCCTAGCAAAAAACTCACGACCAAAAACCATATACGACCCCCTCACCTGAAGCCTAACGCCGGTGGGCAACTGCAGAAAATAGACAGGCTCCCCCCTGACGGGAGGCTTAAACACCTTCACCACCCCCCGCCTAGAGGCCACCCACAGCGCAGCCACCACCGCGCCGGCCACAGCCACGGCCACGAGAGGCACAACAAGCGGAGGCAACCGCCCCCCAATAGTTACGTTGTAGATATACGGAAGCCCGTTGTGAACTATATACACCCGGTACTCCCCCTGCGCCGTGTTGGGAGTAGTCCTCCACAGAAGATACTTGCCGGTGATCCTCACCTCGAAATCCCTCTTAACAACCACATGCCCCGTAGACACGTCCACAACCTCGACGCTGGCCAACCCCGGCTCGTCAAAATACACATACACACTCTCCCCAGGCGCAAAGCTAAGCCTCTCCAGCCCCGCGTCGTCGACAACGGTTACCCCCCACGCCGCCGCCGCCAGAAGCAGAACCAGCAAAAGCATAAAAATTAATATAGAGGTATTTATATCTTTATGAAACGACTCGGCAACCTCGAGGTGGAGATCTACGCCAGCGAAGCCCCCGAAGGCTATGTAGACGTCGAGGTGAGGCTCAAAGGAAGCCCCCAGGAGCCCGTCCCCGAGCGGGAAGTCGCCTTCGCCATACTAATAGACAAGTCAAAATCCATGGCGGAATTCGACAAACTACAACACGCCATACAAGCCGCCAAAGAAATCATAGACTCCATGCCCCCCAACAACATCGTCGCAGTCTACGCCTTCGACGAAAAAATCAAAACCCTCATCCCCCCACTCCCCGCCGAGAAGGCACAAAAACTAGCAAAACACATAGAGAAGCTCAAGCCGGGCACCTACACCCTCCTATACCAAGCCCTACTCCACGTAATAGAAGAACTCAGAGGAGTCAAAAAAGGCCCCCTCCGCAGAGGCGCCGTCCCAGAAGACGCCGTCAAGCGGATAGTAGTAATCACAGACGGAGAACCCTGGCCCTACTACACAGAGGAGAGGTGGTACGAATCCCTAGGCAGATCAGCCGCCAAATACGGAATAACCATATCAGCCATCGGCATAGGACAAGACTACAACGAAAAAATACTACACACCCTAGCCACATCCTCAGGCGGCGCCTGGTACCACATAACCAGCGCAGGAGACCTCTCCAGAGTACTAGCAAACGAACTCAAGCGGGCAAGCACCGTAGCAGCCCGCCACGTAAAAATCACCATAGAACCCACAGGAGCCGAACTCACAGAAGTAAGAAAAATAGGCCCCACAGTATCCAAACACCCACCCACAAAACAAATCGAAATAGAAGAAATAACCGCAGGCGAGGTAGTCAGCACAGTCTTCAGAACAAAACCAACCA
>NZ_JBMFKV010000315.1:0-1795 GCF_049971835.1 Pyrobaculum sp. | reverse complement strand
CGCCGCACCTCCACCAGCTTATTCCCCCTAAAGATAGCCACCGTAGCCACGTGTAAGAAAGAGAAGCACATATGCGACGCCCTGCTGAAATACTACATATTACAATCAGACTTCCTGCACCACCTCATACTGCACAAAGTGTGTGTAGAGCACAAAAACACAGTGTACTGCCCGTCGCGAATAGACAGAGTTTTGTCTATTCCAAAAACCGCTTTTGAGAGGATGTAGCTGATGCGCAGATTTTTAGACCACATGCTCGTTTTACCGCCTACTCTTTACGAAATTATAAAACGCGCCGGGGAGTGGCGCCTCATAGACGACATAGCGGCGGAGCTGGGGGTGCCCCCGGAGAGCCTCATGCGCTACGTCGAGGAGGGCCGCGCCAAGGGACTTCTAGATGTAAAAAAGGAGACTGAAGTTGCGTATGAGTTGACAGACGAAGGACGTGTGAGAGCTGTAGAGGGCCTCCCGGAGTACAAGCTTCTGAAGTCCGCCGTGTGTGGAGAGGGGAGGTGCGTGGCTACAGTGCCGAGGGGCCCCGAGGCTCAGATAGCTCTGGCTAATTTAGCAAAATACGGCGTGAGGCCGCGGGGAGGCATCATAGAGCTAGACGCCGAGACGTACCAGAGGGTCATCGCCATACTTGATGAGAGGCAGAAAGCCCTAAACTCCCTCGACACGGCGCCTAGAGAACTGATAGAGGAGTTCGTAAAGAGGAAGCTAGTGAAGAAGGTGGAGAGGACTAGGATATATGTCAAGGCCGTGGCTGTGGACGTAAAACCTGCAGAGGTCAAGACAGCCATCACCAGCGAGGACATCGCCACCGGGAGGTGGCGTACGTACGTGCTCAAGCCGTTTGACCTAGGCGTCGAGCCCCCCGAGTACCCAGCCCCGGTGCCCCACTTCTTCAACGAGTTTCTCGACTACGTTAGAGAGGTGATGGTGGGGCTGGGGTTCGAAGAGGTGAGGGGCCCGGTGCTGGAGGTGGAGTTTTGGAACTTCGACGCCCTGTTCCAGGCGCAGGACCACCCGGCGAGGGAGGTGCACGACACCTTCTACGTACAGTGGGGAGGCCCGGTGGAGCACGTGCCGGAGCACCTCCTGGAGGCCGTGGGGAGAGTCCACGAGGAGAAGTGGCGCTACAGGTGGGACAGAGCCAAGGCGCTCAACCCAGTTCTGAGGACCCAGACGACTGCGACGACCATTAGGGCACTGGCGGAGAGGGGCGAAGGCGAGTACAAGGTGTTTACAATTGGGAGAGTCTTCAGGCCGGAGAAGCTCGACCCGAAGCACAGCATGGAGTTCCACCAGCTAGACGGCATCGTAGTGGGGCCCGGCCTCACCTTCAAACACCTCCTAGGCCAGCTGGAGCAGATAGCCAAAGCCCTGGGGATGGCCAGGGTGAGGTTCAGACCCGCCTACTTCCCCTTCACCTCCCCCTCCGTGGAGGTCTACGCAGAGCACCCGAGGCTGGGCTGGGTGGAGTTCGGAGGCGCCGGCGTCTTCCGGCCAGAAGTCACCGAGCCCCTAGGCGTCAAGAAGAGCAGAGTCCTGGCGTGGGGCTGGGGCCTCGACAGAATCGCCATGATACTACTCGGCATAGACGACATTAGAGACCTCTTTACAAAAGACCCAGAGAAGCTGTTGGAGTACTACGCCAGGTGGACAAGATACAAGACCTCCACGGGGGCCTCAGGCGTCCGCTTCACGCTTTGACACGCCGCACCTCCACCAGCTTATTCCCCCTAAAGATAGCCACCGTAGCCACGTGTAAGAAAGAGAAGCACATATGCGA
>NZ_JBMFKV010000314.1:0-1796 GCF_049971835.1 Pyrobaculum sp. | reverse complement strand
ATACAATGAATACGCCGAGCCCAATTGGAGAGATCTAGTGGCGAGACACGACAGGGTAGTGATAGCCCTTGCCTTCCTAGGCCGTGGCAACCACGTGGTGAGGGACATCCTGGGGGAGCTGGGGGTTGAGCCGGGCATGTGGGCCATTTCTAAATTCGGTAACTGGGTCTACGTAACTCCGCCCCTCGGCGATTCTCCGCTGTGTTTTTCAGCTCTCTTGGCTAGGATCAGGCGGGCGCTGGGGGGCGGCGGGGTGGAGCTGAGGGTGGCGGAGCCGGAGGAGATAGACAACTCCTCCATGCGCTATGTGGCCGAGAGGCTCGGCCTAGACTTGGCAAATTGGAGAGATAGGCTGGTAGCCAGGGCGGTTTACGCCTCTGGCAACCTAGACGTGGCGCGCCATGTGGAGATAAGAGGAGAGGTGCTGGAGGCTTTTAGGGAGTGGCTCGGTGGGTCTGTTGCTGTAGACAGCAAGATGGTGAAAGCTGGCCTTAGATACCCGCCGGAGTCCACGTACGTCGCTGTGGAGGCCCCCGTCGACTCAGGCGGCTTGACTAAATCCTATGCCGGCATGACGTACTGGCTGAGTCGGCTTAAGTCGCCGGGGGCTGTGGTGGGCAATGCGCCAACCGCGCTCGCCGCCGTATTGGATCACTGCATGATGGGCGGCGAGCTCTCCTATATAATCGCGGCGCCCGTGGGTTTTACAAATATACATGTAAAGGATAAAGTTGCTGAATGCGCCGTGCCTTCCGTGGTGGTTAAAGGTACGTATGGAGGCTCCGGCGTGGCCGCCGCCATTTTCAACGAGTTGCTTGAACTTTCCCATGGCGGGTAAAATATATATAGTGGGGGTGGGCCCAGGTGGTCCAGATCTCAGGACGCCCGCCGCGGTGGAGGCCATAAGAAGGGCTGATGTGGTGGTTGGATACAAGACGTATATAAACCTCATAAGCGATCTGCTCCATGGGAAGGAGGTGTTCGCCGCCGGGATGAGGGAGGAGCTTCTAAGAGCCTCGGTGGCCCTGAAAAAGGCGTCTGAGGGCGCCACCGTGGCTGTGGTGTCTGACGGCGACCCGCAAGTGTTCGGCATGGCCCCCCTAGTTCTTGAGTTGATGAGCAGGTCGGGGGTCCATCTCAATGTTGAGGTGGTGCCCGGCGTAACCGCCGCCCTGGCCGCCGGGGCCCTCCTCGGCTCCCCCCTCGGCAACGACTTCGCTGTGCTTAACCTCTCGCCTTTGCTGACGCCGCGGGAGGTTATACTCAGGAGGGCTGAGGCTGTAGCTCTTGCAGACTACGTAGTAGCGCTCTACAACCCAATTGACGTAGATCTGCTTAAGGAGGTAATCTTAGTGTTTAGGAGGCACCGCGCCGGCGGGACTCCGGTGGGGGTTGTGAAGAACGCCTATAGGGAGGGGCAGAGGGTGTGGCTCACCACGCTTGATGAAATTGACTACGGCGTAGTCGATATGCGCACCACAATTATAGTGGGCAACAGCGAGACCTATGTCTGGAACGGCTTTATAATTACGCCTAGGGGCTACCACAGGAAGTATGCTTACCCTTAAGCGCTTCGGCATAACCACAGGCGCCGCCGCGGCCGCTGCGGCGAAGGCGGCGGCCCTCGCGGCTCGGGGCGTCGCCGTGGATAGGGTAACTATCCCCACCCCCATTGGGCTTAGGCTTGAGGTGGCTGTGGAGAGGGTTTATAGAGAGGGAGAGGTGTGGTGCGCCGAGGTTAAGAAATTTTCTGGGGATAACCCCGACGTTCTCGACGGCGTGGTTATAAGGGCGTG
>NZ_JBMFKV010000313.1:0-1819 GCF_049971835.1 Pyrobaculum sp. | reverse complement strand
AGTTAGTTCGTGTGTATTGAGGTGCGTCTCTGGTGTGTGATTAACCGGTGAGAGCGCGGCTTTGGGTTGAAGAAAAAGGTTTTATAGTGGGTTGATTTGGGGGGTATGGCTTCGCAGAAGTTGGTGGTTCAGTGCAAGGTGTGTGGTACTGAGTTCGACCTTCCGGAGGATGTTATGGATGGGGAGATTGCGAGTTGTCCCACGTGTGGGGCTAGGTACATCGTGAGGCTTAGGGGTGGATCGGTTTCGCTGGAGGAGTTTAAGGGTGATGTGGAGGACTATGGGGAGTAAGTCGGGGCGAGTAAGGTAGTTCTGGCCTATTCCGGCGGCCTTGACACCACGGTTGCCGTCAAGTGGCTTTCGGAGAGGCTGGGGGCGGAGGTCTACACCGTAACTGTCGACGTTGGGCAGGAGGACGACTTCTCCGCCATCGAGGAGAGGGCATATAGGGCGGGGGCTGTGCAACACTTTTATATAGATGCCCGGAGGGAGTTTGCCGAGGAGTATATAGCTAGGGCGGTTCTTATGAACGGCATGTATGAGGGGCTGTACCCCCTGGGGACGGCGCTGGCTAGGCCTCTCATCGCGGCGAAGGTGGTGGAGGTGGCGCGGCGGGTTGGGGCCGACGCCGTTGCGCACGGCTCTACTAGCAAGGGGAATGACCAGGTGAGGTTTGACGTGACTGTGAAGGCTCTGGCGCCGGATCTTAAGATCATCGCGCCGGCGAGGGTTTGGGGTATGACTAGGGCTGAGGAGGTGGAGTACGCGAGGAGGCACGGCCTGCCGGTGGGGGAGGAGCACAAGAAGTTCAGCATCGACGACAACCTCTGGTCGAGGTCTATCGAGGGGGGTCCCCTGGACGACCCGATGGTGGAGCCTCCTGAGGAGGCGTTTAGGTGGTCGGTATCTCCGGAGAAGGCGCCGGCGGAGCCCGCGTATGTGGCTATTGAGTTTGAGGGGGGTGTCCCCGTGGCGCTTAACGGGGAGCGGATGGACTTGGCCTCTCTCGTATCTGCGCTTAACCACCTCGGGGGGGCCCACGGGGTTGGGAGGATTGACCACGTGGAGAATAGGCTGGTGGGGTTTAAGAGTAGGGAGGTGTACGAGGCGCCGGCCGCCGTCGTCCTCTTCCACGCGCACCGGGACTTGGAGAAGCTGGTGCTGACGCCGAGGGAGCTGAGGTTTAAGCACAACGTCCTCGACCCGCAGTGGGCGGACCTCGTGTACCAGGGGCTGTGGGTGGAGCCGTTAAGGGAGGCTTTGGAGGCGGCGGCGCGGGAGATGGAGCGGTGGGTGTCGGGGGTGGTCAGGGTGAAGCTGTACAAGGGGGCTCTGTGGGTGGTGGGGAGGGAGTCCCCCTACGGGGGGTACAGCAAGGAGCTCGCCGACTACAGCGCGGGGTGGTACCCCAGCGACGAGGAGGCGCGGGGCTTCATCGAGATGTGGTCTCTGCACTCCCTCACGGCTCTGCGGCGTAGGAAATAGTCTATATAAATGGAAAAGGTTTTATATTGAATCTTTTTCTAGGGGGTTGATGGGGCAACGTTCCGTGGTTTGTCCAAACTGCAAACGTCCTGTGAAGCCGGTGGAGTGTAGCAGGAGGAACCAGACTAAGAGATACGTGGTTGTGACATATTGTTGCCCTAGGTGTGGGGCTGAGCTTATAACTGAGAGGATTGAGGTTTCTGGATGAGTTTCTACCGGAGGTGGATTGGGGGGAGCGGGGATTTGGTTAGGCGCTACACCTCCAGCATCAGGGACGACGCCGCCATTGCGGAGGAGGTGGTGCGGGTGATGAAGGCACACGTGGCGCACCTCG
>NZ_JBMFKV010000312.1:0-1822 GCF_049971835.1 Pyrobaculum sp. | reverse complement strand
CGCACGCCCCCCAGCCTCGACCCTGGCGCCGTTTATATACAAGCCGTTTTTAGATCCCAGATCCACGAGATACCAACGCCCCTCCACACGCATCGACTTAAAATGCTGACGCGAAACATACGAAGCCAAGTCGGCCTCCAGAAAGCCAAAGTCAGCCCTCCCATAGACCTTCCCATCCACGAGCTTGACAACCCCACCACCGAACCTGATACACAAGTCACCAACCTGGGGGGCGACTAGAGTCTCCTCAACAACCTTCGTCTCCTCCACCACCAACGTCTCCTCACCCACCGCCCCAGCCGCCTCCGCCCCCCGCCCAGCCAGAGGCGCGGCCCCACTAGACGCGGGGACAAGACCCCCAGACACGCCACCAGGCGCTTGCTTAACCAGAGGCAGGACCCCCCGCCCCACCTCCCTGCCATCCATCTCCACCCTGTACCTCAGCTCCCCGCTCCCATTCACATACAGCTCAAACACCTCATCCTCCACAACCCTGGAGTTCCCCTCCACGTTAAGCAACACCAAGCCGGGGGAGGGCTCGAAGTAGTACACCTTCCTGCCGCGCGGCCCCCTAAACCTCAGAACCCACTCAGCAGAGGGCCTAGGCGCAGAGGCGGGCTGCTGAGGCCCCGGTTGCCGAGGCCCCAGCTGCGCCGGTGCGCAGTCCCCAACCTCAGGCATGTACCCCCTATAAAACCTCGCAAAAAGCTCGGCCAACTCTCTAAGATCAACAATAGGCTTCCTCTGGTGGATGCAGAGGAGCCTCCTCAGGAACTCAGCCCTCCTATCCAACTCCGCCTTGAACCTCTCGGCGTCCCACTTAGCCAGCTCCATAATCCTCTTAGTAGTCCTCGCCGACTCGAGACCCTCAGCCCGGTAGCAGTCGCAGTCCCTGTCGTACCTAAATATGGTGTTGTAAAGCCTCTTCGCGGGGTCCACGATGTCAAAGACGTACTGAGTCCTGCGCTGGATCCTCCCCCCGATCTTAAACCTCCCGATATACACCACCAGCGCCAGGGAGGTGAGGTACGACGGCGGGATACCCATCTGGTCAAGTCTATTAAACACGTCCTCCACAGTGTCGGCGTGTATCGTGGTGACACCCCCGTGCCCCGTCGCCACAGCCTGGAACCACGCCACGGCGTCCACCTCCCCCCTCTGATTCCTCGCACCCCTAATCTCGTTGATAACAACATAATCCACGTTGTAGCGCAGGAGAAGAGCCACCAGATCCATAAGCGTAACCCCCCTCCTATCGTCGGTAATAAGCGACTGCCAGTTCAAATGAGGAATTTTAAACTCGGGGAGGTCCTCCGCGGTGCCGATCCGCTTGTCAGGCGGCGCCAGCCCCAGAAGGGCATTGGCGTAGCTAGTCTTCCCAGACCCCATCTCCCCAGCCACCAAAATCGGCATCTTATACTCCACAGCAAGCCACAGATAAGCCCCCAGCTCCGGCGAAATAGTACCCCGCTCCAGAAGCCCCAGCACCGTCCAAGGCCTCTCCGGAAAAATACGCACCACAAACGACGATCCCTGAGGAGAGATCTCCCCGCCGAAGGTCGCGGTGAGGCGCCCAACCCCCGGCAGAAAAGCGTTGTCAACCTTAGGGCTAGAGATGCTGATAGTCCTCCCAGACAGAAAAATCAGCCTCTGCACCAGCTGGTCAAGCTCCTCCCTCGAAAACGACATATTAGTCTCCATACGGCCATGCCGCGAGTGAAACACCGTCAGCGGCACATCAGGCCCCTTACACTCCACATTCTCCAAATTCTTATCCCTAAGCACAGGATCCAGAGGCCCAAACCCCAAAAGCTCCCGCTCC
>NZ_JBMFKV010000311.1:0-1830 GCF_049971835.1 Pyrobaculum sp. | reverse complement strand
AGGAGAGGGGAGAGAGGATAATCGCCGCCCTGGCTGACAAGCCGAGGCGTCTGCAGACTCCGCCCGGCGCCTCGATAGCACAAAACCCAGCAGTGGGCGGCGGGCGCGGAGACCGCCGCGTAGCTCCCCAAACCGCGCGTCCTCCGCCGGGCCGACAGCCAAAACCTCCTCCGCGTTGTAGATGGCGGCGTGCTCTTTAAGACAGGCGTGTAGAAGTTGGGAAACGTGTTGAACTATATGGTTTTAAAACAGCGCCTCTATACACCACGCCGAATTTTGAAATCCCCCTAGAGATGTGTAGCACCAGCTGTGGAGGCGTCGAGGCGCTGGGCGGTAAGTGAAGACGACGTGTCGGAATCTGCACTATGTACGTCTTAGGAATAAGTTCGTGATGAGGCTGGGTTTCGAGATAAATAGATATAACCGGGGAGTTTCAGCAACTCATGCCGTATAGACTGCTGGTAATCCCCGGCGACGGCATCGGGCCGGAGGTGGTGGAGGCGGCTATGCATGTAATAAAGGCGGCGGCGTCTAAATACGGCGTTGAGTTTGAGATAAAGATGGGAGAGGCTGGCGACGTTGCTTTGAGGAAATACGGCGCCGCCATGCCGCAGGATGTTTTGAAACTCGCCGACGCCGCCGACGTCATTTTCAAAGGCCCAATCGGCGAATCTGCCTACGACGTGACTTCGCTGATTAGGATGCGGTACACCTTGTATGCAAATATCAGGCCGGTGAAGAACCTTCCCGGCGTGCCCGCGGTCAAGGATATAGACTGCGTGTTCGTCAGGGAGAACGTAGAGGACGTGTATGTAGGCGCCGAGTATAAAGTGGGGAGCGTCGCCATTGCGCTTAAGGTCATTACCGAACAGGGGACGAGGCGCGTGGCGAGGGTGGCGAGGCGCTACGCAGAGGCGCGGCGGCGGAAGGTGACTGTCGTCCACAAGGCCAACGTGTTGAGGATCACGGACGGCTTTTTTAGAGACGTGGCGCTGGAGGAGCTAAAGGGGCTTGAAATCGATCAGATGTACGTCGACGCGGCGGCTATGGAGCTTGTGAGAAACCCCATGAGGTTCGACGTGGTTTTGACGACCAACCAGTACGGCGACATATTAACCGACCTCGCGGCGCAGGTAGCCGGGGGTATAGGCCTAGCGCCGAGCGGCAACATCGGGGAGCACAAGGCCATGTTTGAGCCTGTGCACGGAGCGGCCTTCGACATCGCTGGCAGGGGGGTGGCCAACCCCATCGCCACAATACTCTCGGCCGCCTTAATGTTTGAATGGCTTGGGAGGAGAGACGCCGCCGAGGCCATAAGAAGAGCTGTTGAGAAAAGTTTAGAGGCTGGTATAAAAACTCCAGATATTGGTGGCAGAAGTTCAACAATAGAAGTAGGGAAATATATCGCATCAATTATACAGTAGCAAGAAGATATTACTGAACAACTTCCCTACACGTCCTGGAATCTTCAGAAATTTTCCACCTCGTCGCCGTGACGACCTTATATTTATAACAATGCACAGTGTAAATATGATATATACTTAATTCCTTAGAATATTTATTAACGCATCTAATCCGCCTATGTATGGCGGAAAACGGCAAGTTCCTTAGCTACGTGCTTCAAAACCTGAAGAGAGGGGTTGAGCTCGGCGGCTTTCCAGAGGACTTCTATAAAATAATATCCAAGCCGAAGAGAATATTCCAAGTTTCTATACCTGTGAAGATGGATAACGGCAGGTACGAGGTGTTTGATGGTTATCGTGTTCAGCATTGTGACGCTCTTGGTCCTTTTAAGGGTGGTGTTCGTTTTCATCCTGAGGTTACTCTTGC
>NZ_JBMFKV010000310.1:0-1844 GCF_049971835.1 Pyrobaculum sp. | reverse complement strand
TTTGAGTTTAAGGGGCCGGTTAAATGCCGCGACCTCGGTCTCCCCTACGTGGCGGTGGAGCCTTGTAAATAGTTCAAGTTAATGTATATAAACGCGGTGGTTTCCTCTATCAACGTGCCTAAGATACCTGTGAAGGTGGTGACTTTCGACGAGATTGTAGAGTGGAGCAGGCAGCTGGCGGCTAAGATTAGGGAGAGCGGGTGGCAGCCCGACGTGATTGTGGCCATCGCCAGGGGGGGCTTCGTCCCGGCGAGGCTTCTCTGCGACTGGCTGGGGGTTAGCGACTTGGTGAGTATTCAGGTGGTGCACTGGCCCTCGGCGGCGCAGGTGGCGGAGAAGGCGTATGTGAAGTACCCGGTCTCGGCGGATCTGCGGGGTAAGAAGGTGCTCATCGTAGACGACATAGTTGACACGGGGGACAGCGTAGAGCTCGCGAAGAGGAGCGTGGAGGAGTGCTGCAGGCCGGCCGAGGTGAGGACCGCGGCTCTGCAGGTTATTACAAGCGTCGCCAAGATAATCCCCGACTACTACGCCGTCGAGGTCAGGGAGTGGGTGTGGTTCGCCTACCAGTGGAACGCGGTGGAGGACGCCGCCGGCTTCATTATGAAGATTGTGAAGGAGACTGGGAGGGCTGAGTGGTGCCTCGACGAGTTGATACAGGCGCATATGGAGTGGTACGGTGGGGAGTATGTAGAGAAGAGGTTTGGCTACATACTCTACGCCCTGGATATGTTGAGCAAGAGGGGCCTGGTCAAAGTGGGCCGGTGCCGCTCCGCCTGAGGTCGCGGTAGAGGAGGACCGGCACCACGTCGCCCTTCTTCACCCCGCCCGGCGGGATTAGTGCAATGCCCCCGGCCTCCGGCTCGGTGAAGGAGTGGTGCTTCACCTTTATCGGCTTGGCGTAGAGCTCCCCCTCGCCCGGCTCTATCTTCACCCTCACCACCTGGGCCATCTCCCCCTGGACGTCTTGGGTGACGGTGGCGTATATCCAGCCCAGGCCCGGGGGCCGCGTCACGTTGGCCATGTGGCGGAGGACTGGCTCTACTATTCTAATCACGCCGTGTAGGGCGCTGATTGGGTAGCCGGAGAGGCCGAAGACGGGCTTGCCGCCGACGACGGCCACGCTTGTGGGCCTGCCGGGCTTCATCCGGAAGCCCCTCAGCCCGCCGAAGCCCAGCTTGTAGAAGTGGTCTATCTCGCTGGGGCCGGCGCCCCCCGTTATTATCGCCGCGTCGTACTCGGCTAGGAACTTGTCAACGACGGCCCTCACCTCTTCGTGCCTGTCGCTGGTCACCACCTTCTCCCTCACCTCTACATACGGCATGTACGTCTGGATGTACCACGCGACTAGGGAGGCTGTTGACTCAATCACTTTTCCCCTCATCACCAGCTCCGCGGCGGTGTCTGGGTCGATGGGCGGGACGATGAGCTCATCCCCCGTCGCCACTATGCCCACCCGCACCCTTCTGTAGGCGTATATCGTGGTGATGCCGACGTCGAGTAGGCCGACGACATCGAAGGGCGTGACGACCGTGCCTTGGCTGAGCATGACGGTCCCTCTGCGGACGTAAGACCCCGGAGGGTCTGCATTTGCGTATTTTTCATACCTCGCCTTGACCACCACGTACTCGCCGTCTCGCTCCACCGCCTCCTCCGGCACCACGGCGTCTGCGCCGTCTGGAAGAAAGGCCCCCACGGTGACGTAGACAGCCTCCCCGCTTCCAATAGCCAAGTCTCCTCTGTACTGGCCCACCAACACGGTGCCGATCACTCTAAATCTGCCCGGGGTGGCCTCCGAGTTCACGGCATAGCCGTCGTAGGCGGCCCTGGGCTTCGGGGGGTAG
>NZ_JBMFKV010000309.1:0-1847 GCF_049971835.1 Pyrobaculum sp. | reverse complement strand
TCCGACAGCCCCACCCCGATGGCGAAGGACAGCTCGGGCTCTCCCCCGCTCGCGGAGACACCCACGGTGAAGACGCCGCCAGGCAGGGTAGAGACATAGAAACTACCAGACTGGGGGGTCACGTTGATACTTATACCCCCTTGCGGGGGGGTGATTTCGTTTCTCGGCTGGCCACTACCGCCCCCTGGCGGGGTACTGCCGCCCCCTGGCTGGCCCCCGCCACCCCCTGGCACGGCTTTGAGCCTAACTGCCACCCTCGCGTCTCCGTTCAGCGGTTTCTTGCTTTCGCAGTCCACCCAGGTCAGGAGTATGTTCACCTCCCTGAACTCCCACGACTCCGCCCCGTAGGCCCTCATGCGGCCCCTAATTACGTTTTGGTCTACCAGCTCCGTGGCGGACACAGCCACGGCGGCCTTTAGCGCGTAGAACTGCCTGTTGTCGATAGAGATCACCGACTGTTGCAACGGCCTGCCGAGCTCTTCGAACTTCCTGTCTCTGAACTCCATCGCCCACGGCGTCTCTATGAGGTCTCCCCCGTACCTGACACGTAGCACGATTAGCGTATTGAGCCCCACCGTGATACAGACGGGCTTGCCGAACCTCTGGAACCACTCCATGTCGATGTAGAACGTGACCGGTATCGAGACTGGCTGGTGGAAGCTGGCTACCTCCATCTCGTAGGCGTTGTCGGCGTATCTAGTCCCGACCTCCCAGTAGCCAGCCTCTGTCGCAAACCTCCTAGACACGTATGTGTGTCAGCCCAGTTTTAAAAAGTGGTCAGGGACCAGGGCCAACCGCCCGGAGCAGTCGGGCCTCCTGGCGCCACCTGTGGCGCCCGTGGCCTGCCAGCCCCTCGCGGCCCCAGGGCTGGCCCTCAGCTGTCGTGGGGCAGGTAGGCGAAGAGGTAGCCTATCTTGTCCCCGTCCCACGCCGTGTCGCCGAGGGCGGCCCACACAGACCCGTCGTCGGCTATGGCCACGACCGCCCTCCACCTCTTCGTCTTTGTGTAGAGGTTCGGGTGCTCCGTCTCGACTATGAGCTCGACCGCCTCCCTCCCGGCGGGGAGGGCCCTCCCAGCGCGGTCGTATGTAGACGGGTTTGCCCGCTGGAGTGGCGAAGACGACGCCACCCTGGTGTTCCTCCCGAGTGGCACGACTAGCCCCTTGTCCTTCCCCCTCACCCACAGCCTCCACTCCCCGTCCCACGTTGCGACTAGCACCTCGTACTGCGAGAGTTGCCTGCTCCACGCGACGCCTATCTCTGGCGGCGGCGTGGCGGAGCCAACCACGTACACCATGTCCTTCCTCGTGGCCGCCCACTGAGCATATGTATCAGACACGTAGTCGTCGTATCCGAACAGTATGTTTACTCTTGCTGTCCTCAGCTGGCTGACGGACGCGTAGGCCACCGAGGGGTTCGCGGGCCTGAAGCTGTACGACGGGGGGTCCGTCGCCAGAAGGAGGCCGCTCCACCTCCCGACGCCGCCGTTGGTTATCCCCAAGGTGGACATCGATATGTTCAGCCTTATGTACGAGGGACACGCGCTAGTGGTGTCGAAGCACGTAGGTGGTGCGATGGCGACGTCGACGTTGGCGCTTGTTGACTTGTGGGCGTGGTAGGCCCCTATGTATCCGTCGAGGCCGAAGAGCCCGCCCAGCATGACGTTCCGTGCGAGGAAGAACCCGTACGTGGAAGAATAGGTCTCACAGTATCGCAAAACGATATTGTATACCCTTTTGTATGGCACGCCACTGGCGTCGAGAGACGCGTCTTCTACCGACGCCATACACGGAGAAGTATCACGGCCCGCCAAGAAGTAGTGAGAAGTGTAGTCGGGGAGCGTGGCG
>NZ_JBMFKV010000308.1:0-1858 GCF_049971835.1 Pyrobaculum sp. | reverse complement strand
ATTATTTTAATAATATAGAGTATTGTGTCGTATGACTATGGACAGCTTGAAGATGTAAAGAGGGAGCTCGCTAATATAAACAGGAGGCTTAGTGAGTTGCGCAACGCTATAGATTCTGCTGTGGAGCGGATAGTTGCAGAGGTGGAGACTGTAAATGCCAACGTTTCGCGTCTCGGCGCTAGGATAGATGCGCATTTTAACGCCGTCATGTCTGCTTTATCTGCTCTGTCTGGGGCTGTGGCTGAGTTGAGGAGGTATGTGGAGGATCAGTTTGGAGAGCTTAGAGAGCTTGCGGAGCGGTATAGGGAGGAGTTTTTGGAAGAGCACAGGAAGAGGCACCGGGAGGCTGTGGCTCTCTCTGTACACCAGCAGGACTTCTTGACGCATCTCGACATGGTTGCGGCCGGGTTGAGGCAGAGGGTAGAGGAGGTTTCGCTGGCTTTAGAGGAGGTGGAGAAAGCCGTGAAAAGGGCCGGCGCTTTGCTTTACGAGCTGGAGCTCTGCAAGGCGCTGGAGGTTGGAAAGGTTTTATACTCTCCGCAGTAGTAGTATATATGCCGATATTTGGAGGGGGGAAGCAGAAAGAGTTTGAGCAAGCCCTCGACCAAATCCTCGCAATTCTAGGCAGTATACAAGGCCAGGTGGCCCGTGACATTGACGCCTTGAAGGGGGTGAAGATCGAGGCCGCCAAGCTCGGGGATCAGCTGGTTTCATATATGAGAGAGGCTGGCGATGTGATGAGGAGGTGGGAGGGAGAGCTGTCTGTGCTTGCGAACCGGTATGCGGGCGTTATGAAGGTGGAGAGGGATCTCTCTGGGGAGCTCGGCCGCCTAAGGAGTCTTCTAAATTCAGTACAGGGATCTCTTCAGAAGGCGGCAGAGCTTGCGGAGAGGCTAGCCGCGGCGGCTGAGCGGCTGGCGGCTGGTGGGGAGAGCTTGGCCTCGGTGGTGGATCTAGGTCTTGTGAAAGATCTCCTGAAGCAGAGTGAGGAGATTTTAAAAACCGTCGAGGGGGTTAGGCTTGAGGAGAGGACGCGGTTCTACGCGGAGAAAATAAGCCAGGTGGTGAAGGATGTTGAGCGGAGCCAGCAACAAGCCGCCTCGCTTGTGGAGCAGTTGAGGGGGCTGGAGCAGAGGATCTCCGCGCTTAGAGAAGAGTTAAGGAGGCTGGCAGAGAAGCGGCAGGAGGCAGAGGCGGGGCTGAGGGAGCTGGCGAGGCAGAGGGAGGGAGTAGAGCAGGAAATTAAGAGGCTGGAGTCGCAGAGGAGGTCGCTTGAGGAGTATTTAAAGGGGGAGACGGTGCGCTACATGACTGAGCTGGAGCAGATTCGTAAAAAACTTTACGACTACATCGATTTAATAAAGTTGCGGTATGAAGAACTTATAGAATACTACAAAGCCGTGGATTCTGAAAAGGCGAGGCAGTTGGTAGAGGCGGCGGGGGAGTTGTGGATGTTGGAAAGGGAGGGGAGGTATGAGTGACCGCTGGGAGGCGCTTTTATACAAGGCAGATACAATACTGGAAAGGCTGGAATGGGTGCGGAGCCTGCGGAGCCAAGTGGAGGATCTCAGACAAAGCGTAGGCGTCCTAAACCGCAATTTAGCCACGGCGCGGGAGGAGCTCAATAAGTTTAGCCAGCAGGTCCAGGCGCTGTTTCAGAGATTTCAGGAAGCGGCGGCGCTGGCAGAGGCAAGGGAGGGGGAGGTGAGGAGGTTGGAGGCTCTGGCGGTTAAAAACTTTGAAGAGCTGGCCAGCGGCCTAGAGGCTTTGAGAGAGAACTTGGCGCAGTATGTAGAGCTCGTGCGGGAGAGGGCGGAGGATTTAGAAAAACGGACTGAGGTAATCGCTAAGGCTATTG